>NZ_VOSR01000506.1:0-7099 GCF_007997345.1 Mitsuaria sp. TWR114 | reverse complement strand
CTACACGCTGCTGGCCGACGTCGCGCTGGCGCGGCGCCAGCCGGCCCAGGCGCTGGACGCGCTGCGCAAGGCCCACGAGCTGCAGCCCACCAGCGGCAGCCTGCTCGCCCTGATGCGGGCGCTGGGACGGCAGGACGGCAGCGGCAAGGCGGCGCAGGACCTGGCCGAGCGCTGGCTGAAGACCCACCCGTCCGACCTGGCGGCCTGGAAGGCGCTCGGCGACGCGCAGGCGCGCGCCGGGAGCTTCCCCCGCCGCGCGCCGCAGCTACGAGACGGCGCTGAAGCTCCGGCCGAACGAGGTCGAGACGCTCAACAACCTGGCCAACGTGATGATCCGGCAAGGCGAGGCGGCCGCGGCCGCGGCGACGGCCGAGAAGGCGCTGGGGCTCGATCCCCGCAACGTGGCGGTCATCGACACCGCCGGCTGGGCCTACCACCTGGCCGGCAACGGCGACCGCGCGCTGCAACTGCTGCGCGACGCGCGCCTGCGCGAACCCGACAGTCCGGAGATCCGCTACCACCTGGCCGCCGCCCTGGCCAAGGCCGGCCGGAAGGCGGAGGCGAAGGAGGAACTCGATGTCGCGCTGCGCAGCACCGCGTTCGAAAGTCACAAGGAAGCGCTGGCCTTGAGCCAGACGCTGCGCTGAGCCGCCGGAGCCCCGCTGGTGAGGGGTGCCGGCGCTTGTCAGAAAAACTTACAGTCCCGTTTCAAGGACCGACATCTTCACGCTCAAGTGCTTGTGTCGTAAGGGAAACATCACCTTGGCCCGGAGCTTGCTCATAGCAGCTCGAACGAATCAGACGCTCCGACCGGGTCGGGGAGACCGAGGGGAAACCATGCGAAAAGTTCAACAACGCCTGATGGGGCTGGCCGCGGCGGCGCTGGCGTCACTGCTGCCGCTCAGCGCGCATGCGCTCTCCACCTGGACGGCCGGCAGCTGCACGACCAACTGCAGCGAGACCGGCGATGCGGCGCCCAACGTCAGCTATTCGGCCTACTCGGCGTCGATCAACACCTCCGGCGGTGCGTACTCCAGCACCAACGGCTTCGCGCAGAGCACGCTGGCCTACTACAGCGGTAGCGGCTTTGGCGTCGTGGCCCCGAGTGGCGACAGCCAGTCGCCCAATCACTCGCTGGACAACTACGGCTACCAGGACCTGATCCTGCTGAAGTTCGATGCCGCGGTGAACCTGACCCAGGTGAAGCTGGGCTGGTGGCAGTACGACAGCGACATCACCGTGCTGGCCTACACCGGCCTGACGTCGGGGGTGAATGTCGGCAACACGATCGCGGGCAAGACGGCGGCGACGCTGAAGTCGGCCAACGGCTGGTCGCTGGTCAACAGCTACGCGGACGTCGGCAAGGCCGCCAACACGACGGTCAACCTCAACACCAACGTCAGCTCGAGCTGGTGGATCATCACCGCCTACAACTCGCAGCTGGGCGGCGCGCCCACGGGTGCCGACGGTTCCACCAGCGGCCTGACGCGCGGCACCGGCACGAGCTACACCGGCTATGACTTCGTCAAGCTGTTCTCGGTCTCCGGCAACAAGTCCGGCGGCGGTGGCGGCACCGGCGGCAACGTGCCGGAGCCGGCCTCGCTGGCACTGGCCTCGGTCGCCCTGCTCGGCCTGGTCGGCCTGCGCCGCCGCAAGCAATCCCAACGCTGAGCCTCCCTGCTCCGCGAAAGGCGACCCGATGGGTCGCCTTTCTTTTTCCCGCAGAGAAACGAAAAACGCCCGATGCAAGCATCAGGCGTTTCATCTCCCCAGCACACCTCGGTCGCAAAACCGTGGCAGTACGACGGTGGTTGGGGACGGTGATGCGTGGGGTTCCGGCGCTTGCCGCCGGGGCCCCATGCATCGGCGGCCAACGCCCGGACCTCCGCAGCCCAGGCGCCTGCGCCCCGCGCAATCAGCCGCGCGACGCCCGCTTGCGATCGTTCTCCGACAAATGGCGCTTGCGCAGCCGCACCGACTTCGGCGTGATCTCGACCAGCTCGTCGTCCTCGATGAACTCGACGCCGTACTCGAGCGTCAGCTCGATCGGCGGCGTGATCTTGATCGCGTCTTCCTTGCCGCTGACGCGGAAGTTGGTCAGCTGCTTGGTGCGGGTCGCATTGACGACCAGGTCGTTGTCGCGGCTGTGGATGCCGACGATCATGCCTTCGTAGACCGGATCGTTCGGCTTGACGAACATGCGGCCGCGATCGTCCAGCTTGCCCAGGGCGTAGGTGAAGATCTCGCCCGCGTCCATCGAGATCAGCACGCCGTTCTTGCGACCGGCGATCTCGCCCTTGTGCGGCTCGTAGCCGTCGAAGATGTTGGAGATCAGGCCCGAACCGCGGGTCAGGTTCAGGAACTCGTTCGAGAAACCGATCAGGCCGCGGGCCGGGATGCGGTACTCGAGGCGGACGCGGCCGCGGCCGTCCGGCTCCATGTTGACCAGCTCGCCCTTGCGCTCGCCCAGGGCCTGCATCACGCCGCCCTGGTGGGTTTCCTCGACGTCGGCGGTGACCAGCTCGATCGGCTCGCACTTCTCGCCGTTGATCTCCTGGAAGACCACGCGCGGCTTGGACACGGCCAGCTCGTAGCCTTCGCGACGCATGTTCTCCAGCAGGATGGTCAGGTGCAGTTCACCGCGGCCCGACACCTCGAAGATGCCGTCCTCGTCGGTTTCCTTCACGCGCAGCGCGACGTTGTGCTGCAGTTCCTTCTGCAGGCGGTCCCAGATCTGGCGGCTGGTGACGAACTTGCCTTCACGACCGGCCAGCGGCGAGGTGTTGACGCAGAAGTTCATCGTCAGCGTCGGCTCGTCGACCTTGAGCATCGGCAGCGGCGCCGGATTGGTCGGGCTGGTGACGGTCACGCCGATGCCGATTTCCTCGATGCCGTTGATCAGCACGATGTCGCCGGGGCCGGCTTCGGTGGCCTGCACGCGGTCCAGGCCCTGGAAGGTCAGCACCTGGTTGATGCGGCCCTTGGTGACCTTGCCGTCCGGGCCTTCCATCACGACCACGTCCATCGCCGGCCGGATCGTGCCCTGGCTGATGCGGCCCACGCCGATGCGGCCGACGAAGGTCGAGAAGTCCAGCGCCGAGATCTGCAGCTGCAGCGGCGCGGCCGGGTCGCCGCTCTGCGGCGGCACATGCTTGAGGATGGTGTCGAACAGCGCGGACATGTCCTCGCCCCACTTGCCGCCGGGCTCGCCCTCTTCCAGCGAGGACCAGCCGTTGATGCCCGAGGCGTACACGACTGGGAAGTCCAGCTGCTCGTCGGTGGCGCCGAGCTTGTCGAACAGGTCGAAGGCGGCGTTGATGACGGCGTCCGGCTTGGCGCCCGGCTTGTCGACCTTGTTGACGACGACGATGGGCTTGAGGCCCAGCGCCAGCGCCTTCTTGGTCACGAAGCGGGTCTGCGGCATCGGGCCTTCCTGGGCGTCGATCAGCAGCACCACGCCGTCGACCATCGACAGCGCGCGTTCCACTTCACCGCCGAAGTCCGCGTGCCCCGGGGTGTCCACGATGTTGATGTGGGTGCCCTTCCAGCTCACCGCGCAGTTCTTGGCCAGGATGGTGATGCCGCGCTCGCGTTCGATGGCGTTGTTGTCCATCACCGTGTCGACGACCTTCTCGTGCTCGGCGAAGGTGCCGCTCTGGCGAAGGAGCTGGTCCACCATGGTGGTCTTGCCATGGTCGACGTGGGCGATGATGGCGATGTTGCGGATTTGCTTGCTCATGGGGCGGCTTTCGCTTGGAGGGCTTTCTCGGATTTGGAGGAAGTCGGGAACTCGGGGATGTCTCGGGTCTTGTCGGGCGATGCCGGCTCAGGCGGCCTGCATCAGCATGGAAGCGATCTCGGTGGGGCTCAGCAGCCGGTCGGCGATCAGTTCGCCGCCAGCCACGTGGGCGCTGCCCAGGAAGGCGCGCGGCATCTGGCCGTACACCCGCACCTGCGGCAGGTCGCCGAGCGCCACCCGCCGGCGCATGCCGGACAGGAAGCGGCCGGCTTCGTCGTTGCTGAGCTCGACCTCGGGCCATTCGCCGAGCAGGCTGTCCGGGGCTGTCAACTGCGCGAGACGGCCGGCGTCGTCCATCGCCTCGAGCTGCTCCAGCGTCACCGCCTGGCTGATCGACACCGGACCGCTGGCGGTGCGGCGCAGGCCAGCCAGGTGGGCGCCACAGCCCAGCTTCGCGCCGATGTCCTCGCCCAGCGTGCGGATGTAGGTGCCCTTGGTGCAGCGCACGTCGATCACGAGCAGCAGCTCCTCAGGCTGCCAGTCGACGATGTCCAGCGCGTGAATCGTCACGTTGCGCGGCTGGCGCTCGACGGTCACGCCCTCGCGGGCCAGCTCGTACAGCGCGCGGCCCTGGTGCTTGAGCGCGGAATACATCGGCGGCAGCTGCGAGATCGCGCCCTTGAAGGCCTCGCAGGCGGCGCGGATCGCGTCCAGGTCCAGCGCCTTCGCGACGGCGTCGCGCTGCTCGAGGATCCCGCCCTCGCCATCGCCGGTGGTCGTGGTGATGCCCAGCCGCAGCGTCGCGCGGTAACCCTTGTCGGCCTCCAGCGAGACCTGGCTGAACTTGGTCGCCGCGCCGAAGGTCAGCGGCAGCAGCCCGGTCGCCAGCGGATCCAGCGTGCCGGTGTGGCCGGCCTTCTCGGCGCGCAGCAGGCGCTTGACCTTCTGCAATGCGTCATTGCTGGTCAGGCCGAGGGGCTTGTCCAGCATCAGCACGCCATGCACGGCGCGCTTCACGATCTTGGGGCGGGGGGCTACTGCGCTCATCACGGTGCGGCGCCCCTCGCGGGGCGTCGTCTGTCAGTCTCGGAGGACGCTCAGTCCTCGGTGGTCTCGTCGTCCTTGGCTCGGTCGGAATTCGCCTTGGCGATCAGGGCGCTCATCTCGGCGGCGCGTTCGGTCGTGCGGTCGAAGTGGAAATGCAGGCTCGGCACGGTATGGATCTGCAGGCGCTTGAACAGGCCGTTGCGGAGGAACCCCGCCGCCTCGTTCAAGGCCTCGCCGGTGGCCTTCTGATCGCCGACCAGCAGCGAATAGAACACCTTGGCATGCGCGTAGTCGGGCGTGACCTCGACCGCGCTGATCGTCACCATGCCGATGCGCGGGTCCTTCAACTCGCGGATCAGCTCGGCCAGGTCGCGCTGGATCTGGTCCGCCACGCGCAGACCGCGGTTGGGGATCGATCGCTTGTGACGCATGGCTCTTTCCTCACTCTCTCAAACAACAAAGCCCGGCGGGGGTGACCCGCCGGGCGTGGAGCGGCGGCAGGCTGGGTTACAGCGTGCGCGCCACTTCCTTGATTTCGAAGACTTCCAGCTGGTCGCCTTCCTTGATGTCGCTGTAGTTCTTCAGCTTGATACCGCACTCGAAGCCTTCGCGGACTTCCTTGACGTCGTCCTTCAGGCGCTTGAGCGACTCGATCTCGCCGGTGTAGACCACCACGTTGTCGCGCAGCAGGCGGAAGCGCGCGTTGCGAGTGACGTGACCGCTGGTGATCATCGAACCGGCAATGGTGCCGATCTTGGTCGCCACGAACACGGTGCGGATCTCGGCGGTACCGATGATCTCCTCGCGCTGCTCCGGAGCCAGCATGCCGGCCATCGCCGCCTTCACCTCATCCACCGCGTCGTAGATGATGTTGTAGTAGCGCAGGTCGACGTCGTTGTGCTCGGCCACCTTGCGCGCGCCGGCATCGGCACGCACGTTGAAGCCGATCACGACGGCCTTGGAAGCGATCGCCAGGTTGATGTCGGACTCGCTGATCGCGCCGACCGCCGCGTGGACGATCTGCACCTTGACCTCATCGGTCGACAGCTTGAGCAGCGAGGAGGCCAGCGCTTCCTGCGAGCCCTGCACGTCGGCCTTGATGATCAGCGGCAGCGTCTGCACGTCGCCGGCGGTCATGTCGGCGAACATGTTCTCCAGCTTCGCGGCCTGCTGGCGAGCCAGCTTGACGTCGCGGTACTTGCCAGCGCGGAAGGTGGCGATTTCACGGGCGCGGCGTTCGTCGGCCAGCACCATGAACTCGTCGCCCGCCTGCGGGACTTCCGTCAGGCCCTGGATCTCGACCGGGATCGACGGACCGGCTTCGGTCGCCGGCTTGCCGTCCTCGTCCAGCATGGCGCGCACGCGTCCGTAGGTCGAGCCGGCCAGCACCACGTCGCCGCGCTTGAGCGTGCCGGACTGCACCAGCACCGTCGCGACCGGGCCGCGGCCCTTGTCCAGCTTGGCTTCGATGACCAGGCCCTTGGCCAGCGAGTCCTTCGCGGCCTTGAGTTCCAGCACTTCGGCCTGCAGCAGCACCTGCTCCAGCAGGTCGTCGATGCCCTGGCCGGTCTTGGCCGACACCGGGACGAACGGCGACTCGCCGCCGAATTCCTCGGGCACGACCTCTTCCGCCACCAGCTCGCTCTTGACGCGTTCCGGGTTGGCATCAGGCTTGTCGATCTTGTTCATCGCGACCACGATCGGCACGCCTGCGGCCTTCGCGTGGTGGATGGCTTCCTTGGTCTGGGGCATCACGCCGTCATCGGCGGCCACCACCAGGATGACGATGTCCGTCGCCTTGGCGCCGCGGGCACGCATGGCCGTGAAGGCCTCGTGACCCGGGGTGTCCAGGAAGGTGACCATGCCGCGCGGCGTGTCGACGTGATAGGCGCCGATGTGCTGCGTGATGCCGCCGGCTTCGCCAGCCGCCACGCGGGCGCGGCGGATGCTGTCCAGCAGCGAGGTCTTGCCGTGGTCGACGTGACCCATGACGGTGACCACCGGCGCGCGGGGCAGCAGCTCGTGCTGGCCCTCGGCGGCGGCGCCCTCTTCCTCGAGGAAGGCATCCGGATCGTCCAGCTTGGCGGCGAACGCCTTGTGGCCCATTTCCTCGACCACGATCATGGCCGTTTCCTGGTCCAGCTGCTGGTTGATGGTGACCATCTGGCCCAGCTTCATCAGCTGCTTGATGACCTCGGACGCCTTCACCGACATCTTGTGCGCCAGGTCGGCGACCGAGATGGTCTCGGGGATGTGGACTTCCTGGATGACCGGCTCGTTCGGCGCCTGGAAGTTGGACATCGACGCGCCGCG
>NZ_VOSR01000505.1:0-8970 GCF_007997345.1 Mitsuaria sp. TWR114 | reverse complement strand
TGTTGCCCGCGTCGCGCAGCTGGTGCACGACCTTGAGCAGCAGCGCGATGTCGGCGAAGTGCAGGCCGGTGGTCGGCTCGTCGAGGATGTACAGCGTCCGCCCGGTGTCGCGCTTGGAGAGCTCCAGCGCCAGCTTGACGCGCTGCGCCTCGCCGCCTGACAGCGTCGTCGCGCTCTGGCCGAGCTTCACGTAGCCCAGGCCCACGTCCATCAGCGTCTGCAGCTTGCGCGCCAGCGTCGGCACCGCGCTGAAGAAGGCGAGCGCGTCTTCCACCGTCAGCCCCAGCACCTCGGAGATGTTCTTGCCCTTGTAGAGCACCTCCAGCGTCTCGCGGTTGTAGCGCTTGCCGCCGCAGGTGTCGCAGGGGACGTAGACGTCGGGCAGGAAGTGCATCTCCACCTTCAGCACGCCGTCGCCCTGGCAGGACTCGCAGCGGCCGCCGGCCACGTTGAAGCTGAAGCGGCCCGCGCCGTAGCCGCGCTCGCGCGCGGTCGGCATCTCGGCGAAGAGCTCGCGGATCGGGGTGAACAGGCCGGTGTAGGTCGCCGGGTTCGAGCGCGGCGTGCGGCCGATCGGCGACTGGTCGACGTTGATCACCTTGTCGAAGGCGTCCATGCCCTCGATCTCGTCATGCTCGGCCGGTTCGGCATGGCTCTGGTAGAGCTTGCGCGAGACGGCGGCGTACAGCGTGTCGTTGACCAGCGTGCTCTTGCCGGAGCCGGACACGCCGGTCACGCAGGTCAGCAGGCCGACCGGGAATTCGGCGGTCACGCCCTTGAGGTTGTTGCCGCGCGCGTTGACGATCTTCAGCGTGCGCGGATCGGCGCTGTCGCTGAGCGCGTGACGCTGCTTGGGCACCTCGATGCGCTCGACACCGCTCAGATAGCGGCCGGTCGAGGAATTCAGGTTGGCCGCCACTTCCTCCGGCGTGCCCTGCGCCATGATCCGGCCGCCATGCACGCCGGCGCCGGGGCCCAGGTCCAGCACATGGTCCGCGGCGCGGATCGCGTCCTCGTCATGCTCGACCACCAGCACCGAGTTGCCCAGGTCGCGCAAGCGCCGCAGCGTCGCGATCAGCCGGTCGTTGTCGCGCTGGTGCAGGCCGATGCTGGGCTCGTCCAGCACGTACATCACGCCGGTCAGCCCGGAGCCGATCTGCGACGCCAGCCGGATGCGCTGCGCCTCGCCGCCGGACAGCGTGTCGGCGCTGCGGTCCAGGCTCAGGTAGTTCAGCCCCACGTCGTTGAGGAAGTGCAGCCGCGAGGCGATCTCGCGGATCACCTTGTCGGCGATCTCCGCCTTCGCGCCCTTGAGCTTGAGCGATTCGAAATAGGCCAGCGCCTCGCGCAGCGTCGCGTGCTCGACCTCGTAGATCGGCTTGCCGCGTTCGCCCTCGGCGGCGTCGGCCGGCTGCAGCAGCACGTGGCGCGCCTCGCGTCTCAGGCGCGAGCCCTCGCAATGGGGGCAGGGCTTGGCGCTCTGGTAGCGCGCGAGTTCCTCGCGCACCGCGGCGGAATCGGTCTCGCGGAAGCGCCGCTGCAGGGTGGGGAGGATGCCCTCGAACGGGTGGGAGCGCCTGACGCTGCGCTTGCGGCCGTTGGCGCCTTCGGCCTGGTAGGTGAAGGTGATCTCGTCCTCGCCGGAGCCCTGCAGCAGGACCTGGCGCGCCAGCTCGGGCAGTTCCTCGAAGGGCTGTTCGATGTCGAAGCCGTAATGCTTCGCGACCGATTCCAGCATCGAGAAGGTGTAGGCGTTGCGCCGGTCCCAGCCCTTGACCGCGCCGCTGGCCAGGCTCAGCGTCGGGAAGGCGACGACGCGTTCCGGATCGAAGACGGTCACCAGGCCCAGGCCCTCGCAGGAGGGGCAGGCGCCCACCGGTGAATTGAACGAGAACAGCCGGGGCTCCAGTTCCGGCAGCGAATAGCTGCAGATCGGGCACGCGAACTTGCTGGAGTAGATCGACTCGGTGCCGCGGTCCATGTCGAGCACCAGCGCGCGGCCGTCGGCCAGGCGCAGCGCGGCCTCGAAGCTTTCCGCCAGACGCTGGCGCAGCTGGTCGGCGCTGTCGTGGCGCAGCTTGATGCGGTCGACGACGACATCGATGTCGTGCTTCTCCGCCTTCTTCAGCGCCGGCAGGTCCGGCACCTCGACGGTCTGGCCGTCGACGCGGAAGCGCACATACCCCTGCGCCTGCAGGTCCTGGAAGAGCTCGATGAACTCGCCCTTGCGGTCGCGCACGACCGGCGCCAGCACCATCAGGCGCGAGTCGTCCGGCATGGCCAGCACCGCGTCGACCATCTGGCCGACGCTCGAGGCCTCCAGCGGCAGGTGGTGGTCGGGGCAGAAGGGCGTGCCGGCGCGCGCGTAGAGCAGGCGCAGGTAGTCGTGGATCTCGGTGACCGTGCCCACCGTCGAGCGCGGGTTGTGGCTGGTGGCCTTCTGCTCGATCGAGATCGCCGGCGACAGGCCCTCGATCACGTCGACCTCGGGCTTGTCCATCAGCTGCAGGAACTGGCGCGCGTAGGCTGACAGGCTCTCGACGTAGCGGCGCTGGCCCTCGGCGTACAGCGTGTCGAAGGCGAGCGAGGACTTGCCCGAGCCCGACAGCCCGGTGATGACGACCAGCTGGTTGCGCGGCAGGTCGACGTCGATGTTCTTGAGGTTGTGGGTGCGGGCGCCGCGGACGCGGATCATCGGCGGCTCGTCCCCCATCCGCCCGAGCACCTGGCCCAGATACCGGCCGCCCGGGCCCGGCTGCGGCGCGGCCGTGGGCTCGGACGGGGCGGGGACGGCGGGCGGGACTTTCGTGGACATGGGGCCGGACACAGCTGGAGGCGAACTCGCCATGATAGGGCCAGCCCCGTTCCCGCGCCGATCCCTGCTGACACCGCGTGGCAGCGGGAGGAATGCCGAAATCCTTCCCCGCGACCCCGCCTTTGCGGGGGCCCTCCGGCCACATGGGGGTGCAGAATCGCCGCATCCCCTCCTGCCCCTTCCCCCCTCGATGAAGTTCAAAGCGCCGTCGCTGTCGCTGCGCAGTGTGATCCTGCTCGCGGTGGTGGTCGGGATCGCGGCGCCGGCCCTGGCGCTGCTCGCCTACAGCGATGCGTTCATCCGCCGCAGCCTCGAGCCGGTGCTGGAGGGCCAGCGCGCGGCCGTGCTGACGCTGGCCGCCAATGGCCTGGTCGAGCCGCTGTGGACGGTGGACAGCCCGGCGGTGCAGCGGGCGCTCGACCAGCTGCTGTCTGACGTCAACGTCTGCGCGGTGGAGCTCAACGAGGAGCGCGTCGACACCCGCGACATCGTGCGCGCCAAGTGCAGCCCCGGCTGGCCGACGGTCACGCTCGCCGCGACCATCCAGCGCGAGGGCCAGGTGCTGGGCAGCCTGCGGGTGCAGTTCGACGATGCCGCGCAGGAACGCATGCTCGAGGAGGGGCGCCGGCAGACGGCGCTGATCGTGGCCGCGCAGGTGGCGGTGGGCGTGGGCATCGTGCTGATGGTCTTCTATCTGCGGATGGTCCGCCCGATCGACCGGCTCAAGCGCCTGGCCAACGCGATCGCCGAGCGCCAGCCGGTGCCGCGGCTGCGCTGGAACCGCAAGGACGAGCTGGGCCAGCTGGGCGTGCACCTGGACCAGATGGGCCAGCAGATCGCCGGCCTGCTGGCGGACATGGAGAGCAAGAACGCGCAGCTGCATCAGCTCGCGATGTACGACCACCTCACCGGCCTGCCCAACCGGACGCTGTTCCGGGAAGTCTTCCTGCACGAGGCGGCGGTCGCTCGGCGCGAGCAGAGCCACCTGGCGCTGCTGTTCGTCGACCTGGACCGGTTCAAGGCGATCAACGATTCGCTCGGGCATGCCGCCGGCGACCGCATGCTGCTGCAGGCCAGCGAGCGGTTGCGCCAGGCGGTGCGGGAGTCCGACCTGGCCTGCCGGGTCAGCGGCGACGAGTTCCTGCTGCTGATGCGCGATTCCAGCGAGCACGTCGCCTCCGCGGCGCAGCGCCTGATCGAGGCGCTGAACGCGCCGCTGCAGCTCGAGGGCGGCGTGGCCAGCGTGTCGGCCAGCGTCGGCATCGCGCTGTTCCCGCGCGATGGCGACGACTTCGACACCCTGGTCCGCCATGCCGACCTGGCGATGTACCGCGCCAAGCAGCTGGGGCGCTCGCGCTACAGCTTCTTCCAGCAGGACATGGACGCGGCGGCGGTGCAGCGGATGGAGCTCGAGCGCGAACTGAAGCTGGCGCTGGAACGCGACGAACTGCTGCTCCATTACCAGGCCGTCGTGGATGCCCGCACCGGCGCCTGGTCGGGGCTGGAGGCGCTGATGCGCTGGCAGCATCCGCAGCGCGGGCTGGTGATGCCGGGCCAGTTCATCGAGCTGGCCGAGGAGACCGGGCAGATCCTGGACCTGGGCTGGAGCACCATCGAGCAGGCCTGCGCGCAGCTGGCGCGCTGGAAGGCCTCGGGGCGGCACCCGGGGCCGATCTCGATCAACCTGTCGGCCCTGCAGTTCCGCGAGCCCCGGCTGGCCGAGCGGATCGCCGAGGCGATGGGCCGCCATGCGGTCGCGCCCGGCGAACTGGCGATCGAGCTGACCGAAAGCTCGCTGCTGACCGACACCGACACGGTGCTCCAGACCCTGGCGCGCCTGTCCGAGCTGGGGCTGAGCCTGTCGGTGGACGACTTCGGGACCGGGTATTCCTCGCTCGCCTACCTGAAGCTGCTGCGCCCGGCCAGGCTGAAGATCGACCGGGCCTTCGTCCGGGACCTGCCCAGCAGCGCCGACGACCGGGCGCTGGTGCGCGCCATGATGGGCATGGCCGAGGCGCTGGGCATCGACGTGGTGGCGGAGGGCGTCGAGACCGAGGCGCAGCGCGACGCGCTGCTGGCGCTGGGCTGCTGGCAGCAGCAGGGCTATTTCTATTGCCGGCCGCAGCCGGCCGCCGCGCTGGCGGCGCGCCTGGCCGTCTGGCCGCCCCAGGCTGGGGCAGCGCGGGCCGCGCGCGGCTGAAGCCCCGCCAGGATCGCCCCCCAGGACCCATTCGCCCGGCCGACCGGCATTTCGGCGCGCGATAGCGGCAATTCGTCGCGTCGTCGTGGTCTTGCCGCCGGTGGCGGCGCACAGTGCATCCTCGTTGAAATGCCAGGACAGGGATCGCACCGCAGGGGGCCACCATGAACGACGCCGCCAAGACCTTCCTCACCGCCCTGGCCGCCGTGGCCAGCGCCGCCGTCATCGCCTTGTGGCTGGCGGACACGAACGAGGCCGCGCGTCCGTCCCATCCCCTGCCCCTGCACTGGGCCGAGCAGACCATGCCGGGACCTCAGGCCGACCAGGCCAGCAAGCCGCGCGGATGACCCCGCGGCCTGCGCTCCGATAGACGCCACGCTTCCCCCGGCATTTCGAAGCCCGCCTGACCAGCGGGCTTCTTTTTTTTTCGGCTCGATCGTCGGGAACATCGATGGAATGGGGCATCCCGGCGATCGACGGTCCGGGCTCATCCATTCGTCGCGGTTCCGCGCAGTTCACTCCGTCGCCGCGCGCATTCGTCGCTTGCGGCTCGCGGAACGGGGGCGCGATGACGACACTGACTTCACTGACACACGCAACCCCATCAAGGAGATCGACATGAGCACCCCCTCTTTCAAGACCGCCCGCACCAGCTTCAAGGCCTTTGCCTTCGGCATCGGCGCCACGCTGGCGATCGCCGTCAGCCTGCTGCACGTGCAGGACCAGCGCGAGCAACGCGCGGCCGTCATCACGCTGGATCCGGTGGTCATCACCGCCAAGCGCGAGCAACTGCCCACCGTCTACATCACCGGCCGCCGCGACACCGCGGCCGACGGCCAGCAGCTGGCTTCGGCCGCGCCGGCCGGCTGCACGACCCAGCTCTGCTGAGCTCCGGCGGTTGCGCTGTCAAGGCGGCGACCGCGACGGTCCAGCTGTAGCGATCGCCCACGAGAACGCCCGGCAGTTGCCGGGCGTTCTTCTTTTTGTCGGTGAGTTTTCCTGGTGACGATCGCGTGACGCGATCGATGGCTCAAGCGGCTCAGTCCTCGGCCAGGACCCGCAGCAGCGCCTCGCCATAGGCCTCGAGCTTCTTCGCGCCGATGCCGCTGATGCCGGACATCTCGTCGAGCGAGCGCGGCTGCGCCCGTGCCAGTTCGGCCAGGGTGACGTTCTGGAAGATCACGTAGGCCGGCAGGCCGTGCTCGCGCGCCACCTCGGCGCGCCAGGCCTTGAGCGCATCGAAGCGCGCCTGCGCCGCGGCGTCCAGGTCGGCCTCGGCCTCCGAGCGCCGGCTGGACGACGACCCGCCGCGGCTCGACTTGCTCTTGCGCGTCGGCACCGCGGGCTGGCGCAGCAGCATGCGCACCTCGCCGCGCAGCACGGCCTTGGCATCGCCGCCCAGCGACAGCGTGTTGTATTCGCCCTCGGTCACCGCATAGCCCAGCGCGATCAGCTGGCGGATCACCGCGCGCCACTGCTGCTCGCTGAGCGCGGCGCCGACGCCCCAGGTCGACAACTCGTGATGCCGGTACTGGGCGACCTTGTCGGTCTCCTTGCCGCGCAGCACGTCGATCAGGTGGCCGGAACCGAAGCTGAAGCCGGTGACCTGGTGAAAGCGGTAGATGCACGACAGCGCCATGCGCGCCGCCTCGGTCGCGTCCCAGGTCGCGGGCGGATTCAGGCAGTTGTCGCAGTTGCCGCAGGGCTGGCTGTCCTCGCCGAAGTAGGCCAGCAGCCGCACGCGGCGGCAGTCGATGGCCTCGGCCAGCGCGAGCAGCGCGTCGAGCTTGCCGCGCTGCACCTGCTTGAATTCGTCGGACGACGGGCTCTCGTCGATCATGCGGCGCTGCTGCACCACGTCCGCCAGGCCGTAGGCCATCCAGGCCTGGGCCGGTTCGCCGTCGCGGCCGGCGCGACCGGTCTCCTGGTAGTAGCCCTCGATGTTCTTGGGCAGGTCCAGGTGGGCGACGAAACGCACGTCGGGTTTGTCGATGCCCATGCCGAAGGCGATGGTGGCGACCATCACGATGCCGTCCTCGCGCAGGAAGCGGTCCTGGTGGCGCTTGCGCTGCTCCTGTTCCATGCCGGCGTGGTAAGGCAGCGCGTTGATGCCCTTGGCGCGCAGCCACTCCGCCGTCTCGTCGACCTTCTTGCGGCTCTGGCAATAAACGACGCCCGCCTCGTCCTCGTGCTCGTCCTGGATGAAGCGCAGCAGCTGCTCGCGCGGGCTGTCCTTCTCGACGATCAGGTAGCGGATGTTGGGCCGGTCGAACGAGGCGACGAAGATCCGCGCGCTGTCGAGCTGCAGCCGCTCGATGATGTCGGCGCGGGTGATGTCGTCGGCGGTCGCGGTCAGCGCGATGCGCGGGATGTCGGGGAAGCGCTCGTGCAGCAGGCTCAGCGACAGGTATTCGCTGCGGAAGTCGTGGCCCCACTGGCTCACGCAGTGCGCCTCGTCGATCGCGAACAGCGCGAGCAGGCCGCGCTCGTACAGCGACTGCATCTGCGCGATGAAGCGCGGCGTGTTGACCCGCTCCGGTGCCGCGTACAGCAGCGTCAGGCGCCCGGCGAGCATCTCGCGCTCGATGCGCTGGGTTTCCTCGAGGGTCTGCGTGGAGTTGAGGAAGGCGGCCTCGACGCCCGCTTCCTCGAGCGCGCCGACCTGGTCGTGCATCAGGGCGATCAGCGGACTGACGACCACGGTGACGCCATGGCCGGCGCGCTGCCGGGCGATCGCGGGGATCTGGTAACAGAGCGACTTGCCGCCGCCGGTGGGCATCAGCACCAGCGCGTCGCCGCCGGCGCTCACGTGGTCGACGATCGCCGCCTGCTGGCCGCGAAAGGCGCTGTAACCGAACACCTCTTGCAGGATGGCTAGCGGGACGGGATGATGCTTGGACGAACTCATGGAGCCCTCGATTGTCCTGCACATCGACGGGTCCGCCGTTCACCCGGTCCCGATCCGTCGTGGACGGCGCTTTCCGAGCGCCTTGCTCCTCCGCACCGAACAGACCTGCTCATGATCGCTGCGCCGTTGCCCGACGACGAGAATGCCCGGCTGGCCACGCTGCGCGTGCTGCAGGTGCTGGACACCGATCCCGAGGAACGCTTCGACCGCCTGACGCGCATGGCGCGGCGCCTGTTCGAGGTGCCGATCGCGCTGGTCAGCCTGGTCGACGCCGACCGGCAGTGGTTCAAGTCGGCGCAGGGCCTGGACGTGCCGGAGACCCCGCGCGACGTCAGCTTCTGCGGCCACGCCATCCTGTCGGACGACATCCTGCTGATCCCTGACACCCATGCCGATCCGCGCTTCGTCGACAACCCGCTGGTGACCGGGGCGCCGCACATCCGCTTCTACGCCGGCTGCCCGGTGCGGGCGCCCAGCGGTCACCGGCTCGGCACGCTGTGCCTGATCGACCGGGTGCCGCGCGGCTTCGACGCCGACGACCAGGCGACGCTGCGCGACCTGGCCTTCATGGTCGAGCAGCAGTTCGCGGCGATGTACATGGCGATGGTGGACGAGCTGACCGGGCTGGCGAACCGGCGCGGCTTCGAATCGCAGGCCGGACATGTGCTGGCGCTGTGCCGGCGCAAGCAGTGGCCGGCGACGATGCTGTACTTCGACCTCGACCACTTCAAGCATGTCAACGACCGCTATGGCCATGCGGAGGGCGACTGGGCGCTGAAGTCCTTTGCGGACATCCTGCGTTTCTGCCTGCGGGCCTCGGACGTGATCGCGCGCACCGGCGGCGACGAGTTCGTGGTGCTGCTCAGCGGCACGGCGACCGAGCAGATGTCGCCCGCGCTGGAGCGGGTGCGCACGCAGGTCGGGGCGCTCAACCTGAGGGCGCAGCGGGGTTACGCGCTGGATTTCAGCGTCGGCGACGCCGCGATGGCCGCCGACCGACCGCTGACGCTGGAGGAGCTGATGCAGCAGGCCGACGCGGCGATGTAC
>NZ_VOSR01000504.1:0-2524 GCF_007997345.1 Mitsuaria sp. TWR114 | reverse complement strand
GACGGCGTGCATGAGATCGAGAAGCTCGCCGGCACGCCGAGCGAGTGATCCGCATCGCCTTCCTTCCCTCCACGGTTTCCACCCTTCACCCGATCCACGCTTCAAGGAGCACCCCATGGCCACCAGCAGCCAGAAGTTCATCGCCAGGAATCGCGCCCCGCGCGTGCAGATCGAGTACGACGTCGAGCTCTACGGCGCCGAGAAGAAGGTCCAGCTGCCCTTCGTGATGGGTGTGCTGTCGGACCTGTCGGGCAAGCCCACCGAGCCGCTGCCGCCGGTGTCGGACCGCAAGTTCCTGGACTTCGACGTCGACAACTTCGACGCCCGCATGAAGGCCATGAAGCCGCGCGTCTCCTTCGCCGTGCCCAACACGCTGACCGGCGAAGGCAACCTGATGGTCGACCTGACCTTCGAGTCGATGGACGACTTCTCGCCGGCCGCGGTCGCGCGCAAGGTGGACGGCCTCAAGCAGCTGCTCGAGGCGCGTCAGCAACTGGCCAACCTGATCACCTACATGGATGGCAAGGCCGGCGCCGAGCAGCTGATCGCCAAGGTGGTCAAGGACGAGGCGCTGCTGAAGTCCCTGGCCTCGGCCCAGAAACCCGCCGACGACGCCGCCGCGCAATAAGCGCCGCGCGCCTTCAGACCCCTAGCCGGACCCCACGGAGCACGCACCATGGCCGAAGAGATCCTCTCGCAAGCCTCGCCCTCGCTGCAGGGCATCGAATACGAAGGCGGCGAGTTCGCCTCGCTGCTGAACAAGGAATTCAAGCCCAAGACCGACGAGGCCAAGTCCGCCGTCGAGCAGGCGGTGCTGACGCTGGCGCAGCAGGCGCTGTCGCAGACCCAGCTGATCGGCAGCGACGTCATCGTCTCGATCGAGTCGATGATCGCGGAGATCGACAAGAAGCTGTCCGAGCAGGTGAACGCGATCCTGCACCACGCCGAGTTCCAGCAGCTGGAATCGGCCTGGCGCGGCCTGCACTACCTGGTCAACAACACCGAGACCGACGAGCAGCTCAAGATCCGCGTCATGAGCATCTCCAAGAACGATCTCGGCAAGACGCTCAAGCGCTACAAGGGCACGGCCTGGGACCAGAGCCCGATCTTCAAGCGCGTCTATGAAGAGGAATTCGGCCAGTTCGGCGGCGAGCCCTTCGGCTGCATCGTCGGCGACTACTACTTCGACCACAGCCCGCCCGACGTCGAACTGCTGGGCGAGATCGCCAAGGTCTCGGCCGCCGCCCACTCGCCCTTCATCGCCGCGGCGAATCCCTCGCTGATGCAGATGGGCTCGTGGCAGGAACTCGCCAACCCGCGCGACCTGACCAAGATCTTCAGCACGCCCGAGTACGCCGCCTGGAAGTCGCTGCGCGAGTCCGACGACGCGCGTTACATCGGCCTGGCCATGCCGCGTTTCCTGGCGCGCCTGCCCTACGGCGCGAAGACCAATCCGGTCGAGGAGTTCAACTTCGAGGAAGAGACCGGTGGCGGTGAGCACGCCAAGTACACCTGGGCCAACTCGGCCTACGCGATGGCGACCAACATCAACCGCTCGTTCAAGACCTACGGCTGGTGCACCCGCATCCGCGGTGTCGAGGCCGGCGGCGCGGTCGAGGGCCTGCCGGCCCACACCTTCCCGACCGACGAGGGCGGCGTGGCGATGAAGTGCCCGACCGAGATCGCCATCAGCGACCGCCGCGAGGCCGAGCTGGCCAAGAACGGCTTCATGCCGCTGGTGCACCGCAAGAACTCCGACTTCGCCGCCTTCATCGGTGCGCAGTCGCTGCAGAAGCCCGCCGAGTACGACGATCCGGACGCCACCGCCAACGCCAACCTGGCCGCGCGGCTGCCGTATCTGTTCGCCTGCAACCGCTTCGCCCATTACCTGAAGTGCATCGTGCGCGACAAGGTGGGCTCGTTCAAGGAACGCGCCGACATGGAGAAGTGGCTGAACAAGTGGATCATGAACTACGTCGACGGCGATCCCGCCAACTCCTCGGAGACGACGAAGTCGCAGAAGCCGCTGGCCTCGGCCGAGGTGGTGGTCGAGGAGATCCCGGGCAATCCCGGCTACTACTCGTCGAAATTCTTCCTGCGTCCGCATTACCAGCTCGAGGGCCTGACGGTCTCGCTGCGGCTGGTCTCGACGCTGCCGTCGCAGAAGGGCAAGTGAGGCGGCGGGTCGCCCCGGCGGCCCGCGCGAAGGAAACAAAGAAATCGCGCGCAACGACGCGCGACGCGTCCAAGGGAGCGCTGTCGAAGGCGCCGTTCTGAAATTTTCGAGGCGATGAGCCAACCGGGCCCTCGGGCCCGAAATCCCGGTTTCCGCATGCGGTGAGCGTTGATGCGGAGACTTTTTTCAAAGAGTCCATCTAGGAGAAACCGACCATGACGATCGACGCCAATCTGAAGTTCGCCGGAGTCGAAGGCGAATCCACCCACAAGGACCACAAGGGCGAGATTGATCTGCTCGCCTGGTCGTGGGATGTGCGTCAGGAAAGCACCGCCGCCGCGGCACCGG
>NZ_VOSR01000503.1:0-807 GCF_007997345.1 Mitsuaria sp. TWR114 | reverse complement strand
GCCGCGCCGTCGATGCCGGGCATGTGCTGGTCGACGATCACCGCGTTGGGCCGCAGCGCGGCGGCCTGGCGCAGGCCCTCCTCGCCGTGCGCGGCGGTGTGGATGTCGTAGCCGTGCGGCTCCAGCGCGTCGCGCAGCGCCTCGCGGAAGGTCTCGCTGTCGTCGATCAGCAGCACCGAGGCCGGTTGCGGCATGGGGGTCGCCTGGCGGGCCTGGCGCTGGCGGACCAGCTCCCGCGCCCGGTCGATGACGTAGAGGCGGTCATAGGGCTTGCCGACATATTCGTCGGCGCCATGGGCCAGGCCGCGCAGCCGGTCGCTGGCCTGCGAGGCGTTGGACAGGATCAGCACGACGCAGTCGCCGCCCTGCGGCGCGGCGCGCAGCTCGGGCAGCCAGGCGGCGCCGTCGCCGTCGGGCAGCAGGTTGTCCAGCAGCACCAGCGCGGGCACGCCCTGGGCCAGCGCGGCGCGGGCCTGGGCCAGCGTGGCGCACTCGACGCAGTCGAAGCCGGCGTCCTCGAGCGCCTCGCGCAGGTCCATCCGCACCGTGAGGCTGTCCTCGACGATGAAGGTTCTCTTGTTCATTTGTGGGCTCCTCCCCAGGCCATGCCGCTCAATCCCATCAGGGCGGGGCCGATGTCGGACAGCGGCAGGATGCGCTCGGCGGCGCCCAACTGGGCGGCTTCGCGCGGCATGCCGTAGACCATGGAACTGGCTTCGTCCTGCGCCAGCGTCGCGCCTCCCGCGCGGCGGATCTCGAGCAGGCCCTGCGCGCCGTCGCGGCCCATGCCGGTCAGCAGCGCGGCGG
>NZ_VOSR01000502.1:0-7441 GCF_007997345.1 Mitsuaria sp. TWR114 | reverse complement strand
CCGCTCGCGATGGACAACGCCATCGATCCGGAGGCGGCCCGCATCAAGGGCATCGTGTCGCCGGTGGCGGGCCGCGCCAACGTGCTGATCGTGCCGGACCTGGACGCGGCAACATGCTGGCCAAGAGCCTGAGCTTCCTGGCGCAGGCCTACGCGGCGGGCGTGGTGCTGGGCGCGAAGGTGCCCATCGTGCTGACCAGCCGCGCCGATTCGCGCACCGCGCGGCTGGCGTCCTGCGCGCTGGCCTCGATGCTGGCCGAGGCCGCCGCGGCGGGCGCATCAAGGCGATCGGCTGAGACCGCGACCGGAGGCCTGGGCGCCGGCCCACGAAAAAGGGGACCTCGCGGTCCCCTGGCTGCCGGCGGCGGGTGTGCCCGCCGTCGCGACGATCACTCTTCCAGCAGCGAGCGCAGCATCCACGCGGTCTGCTCATGCACCGTCAGGCGCTGGGTGAGCAGGTCGGCGGTCGGTTCGTCGCTGGCCTTGTCGACCAGGTCGAACAGCGCGCGCGCGGTGCGGGCCACGCCTTCATGGCCGTCCACCAGGATGCGCACCATGTCCAGCGCCTTGGGCGGCGTGGCCGGCGCGTCCGGCAGCGAGCTCAGCTGCGCGAACTGGGCGTAGGAGCCCGGCGCCTTGTGGCCCAGCGAGCGGATGCGCTCGGCCACCGGGTCGACCGCGTTCCACAGCTCGGTGTACTGGGCCATGAACATCGCGTGCAGCGAGTTGAACATCGGCCCCGTCACGTTCCAGTGGAAGTTGTGCGTGGTCAGGTACAGGGTGTAGGTGTCGGCCAGCAGCTTGGACAGGCCCTGCGCGATCGCGGCGCGGTCCTTGTCGCTGATGCCGATCTGGAGGGATGGCGCACCCTTGGCGGAGGGCGCCTTGGCGGGAGAGGGGCTCTTCTTGGCCATCGAGGGACTCCTTCTGGGAATGGAAGACAAAAGACGCTGCGCAGCCTAACTGATCCACAGCCGCGGTCGTGTGAACGGCGCGCGCATGTCAGACGACGCTGTGGCGCATCCAGTCGATCAGCGTCTGGGTGTTCAGCGCGGCGCCGGCGGCGACCAGCAGCCAGCCCACGGTGCGTTGCCCGGATCGAAGGGTCATGTCTTGCTCCTTGCAAATGAACCCGCGACGGGACGCGCCTGGGGCGCTGGCCGCGTTTGTAGGTCCTCGATTCGCCGCCGACATCTCCCGGACGGAGGATGCCGGCGCCGATGAGCTGCTACTTTAGGGATTAGCTATTGATATTGCCATTCGAATAGCTTCACCGATGTCATAGCCAGAATCAAACGCGGCGGCGCCAACGAAAAAGCCGCCCGGAGGCGGCTTCGCTGGCGCGTGGGGCGGTCAGGCCTGGACGCGACGGCGGCGGCTCCAGCCCAGGCCCAGCAGGCCCAGGCCGGCCAGCGCGAAGGAGGCCGGTTCCGGCACCGCGTTGGCGTTGATGAAGTCGCGGTGGATGCTCACCGGCACGAAGCCGTTGAACTCGCCGAAGCTGCTGTTCAGCGCGTCGTCCACGTCGCCCCAGAAGCTGCCGAAGGTCAGGCCGAAGGAGGTGACCGACGCCACCTTGCCGTCGATGAACTCCGGACCGCCCGAGTCGCCGCCGGCCGAGGACACCTCGTTGGCGCCGCGGCCGGTGTTGCAGAACTTGGCGCTGGGCGGCAGGCCCAGGCCGTCGACCGCGATGTTGCAGGCCAGGTCGTTGGCGGGCAGGCCGTTGTCGAAGTCCGACAGGTAGGTGTGCTCGATCTGCTCGGCCGGCTCGCCCAGGATGTCGGCCCAGACGCCGCCGAAGTCGGCGTCGCCGAGGCGGAAGTCATAGCGGTTGTCGCCCTGGCGCAGGCGGCCGGTGCCCAGGTTGTCGCCGACGTTGCCGCCGGTGTCCGAGCGCGCGCCGTAGCCCGCGATGTTGAAGTCCTTGCCGGTCAGGTCATCGCCTTCATACAGGCCGTGGGACTTGACGGACCAGTCCACCAGCTTGTCCAGCGACAGCACGGCGATGTCGTTCTGGTCGATCACCTCGCCGGTGTAGGCGGCGTGGACCGCGTAGTTGGTCACCTGGTAGGAGAACGAGGGCTGGTTCCAGGTGATGTTGTCCGGGTTGTTGCCGGTATAGAAGTAGACCGAGGTGCTCAGCGGGCGCGCGTTCGTGCCGTCGCTGACGCAGTGGGCGGCGGTCAGGATCGAGCGCTGGTTGGGCAGCAGCGTGCCGGAGCAGATGAACTGGCCGGCCGCGCCGTAATCCATGATCAGCGTCGCGACGCCGCCGTACTGCGAGCGCGGCGCGAAGTAGCGCGGATCGCCGCCGCCGGCGGCGGTGGCGGTCGAGGTCACGCCGACGATGGTGCTGGCGGCGGTCCAGCTCAGGCCATTGGCGGAGCCCGACACGGTGGTCGGGCCCGCATGCGCCACGCCCGCGGTCAGCAGCGCGGCGGCGAGGAGGGTGGGTCGAAGTTTCAAGATTTCCCCCTGATGCGATGGTTGGACATGGCGATGCACCCCGGTCCCTGTGTCCGGGGCGAGCGCGGCCACGGAGCCGGGTAGGCGCCGTGCGCATAGCGAGGCTATCGGTGACGACTTCGTGAGAAATTCACGGATACCCTGACGACCCCCGCTTCGAGGGGGGCGGGTCTTGCCAGCCCGTCGCGGCGGGTGGCGGGCCTATCGAGGGCCGGTCAGGAGAGCAGCTTCACGCCGCTGAGCTTGCAGGCGTAGACCGCGTTGCGCAGCGCGGCGACCGCCTCGTAGCGGGTGAAGGTACGGCGCCAGGCCAGCACCACGCGGCGCGTCGGGGCCGGGTCCTCGAAGGGCACGTAGCGCAGGTGCGGCGGCACATGCTCCGGCACGCTCAGCGCCGGCACCACGGTGACGCCCATGCCGGAGGCCACCATGTGCTTGATCGTCTCCAGCGAGCTGCCCTCGAAGCTCTTGCGGATGCCCTCGGCGTCGGTGGAGAAGCGCGCGAACTCCGGGCAGACCTCCAGCACGTGATCGCGGAAGCAATGGCCGTTGCCCAGCAGCAGCATGGTTTCGGCCTTGAGCTCCTCGGCGCTGATGCGCTCCCTCTTCGCCAGCGGATGCACCGCCGGCACGGCGACGACGAAGGACTCGTCGTACAGCGGCGCCACCGCCAGGCCGGCGTCGGGGAAGGGCTCGGCCATGATGGCGCAGTCCAGCTCACCGGTGCGCAGCATGTCCAGCAGCTTCTGGGTGAAGTTCTCCTGCAGCATCAGCGGCATGCGCGGGTAGAGGTCGATGCAGTGGCGCACCAGCTCGGGCAGCAGGTAGGGCCCGATCGTGTAGATGATCCCCAGCCGCAGCGGGCCGTCCAGCGGGTCCTTGCCGCGCTTGGCGATGTCCTTGATCGCGCTGGCCTGCTCGATCACCGACTGGGCCTGGCGCACGATGTCCTCGCCCAGCGGGGTCATCGTCACCTCGTTGGCGCCGCGCTCGAAGATCTTGACGTCGAGCTCCTCCTCCAGCTTCTTGATCGCCACCGACAGCGTCGGCTGCGAGACGAAGCAGGCCTCCGCCGCGCGGCCAAAGTGGCGCTCGCGGGCGACGGCGACGATGTAGCGCAATTCGGTCAGGGTCATGGGCCGGCATTGTCCTCAGAATGCGGCCTTCTGGCACCGTCCCGTACACTGCCGCCCCACCCCAAGGGCCCCGGCCCATCCTCCAGGGGACACGCATGACCGAACCGACCCCCCCCTACGCCGCGCCGCGCCCGCAGGCGACCGCCGACCGCAAGCCCGTGACGCTGCAGCGCCTGCTCGACATGCATGCCGCTGGCGAGAAGATCGCGATGCTCACCGCCTACGACGCCACCTTCGCCCATGCGATGGAGGAGGCCGGCGTGGATTCGATCCTGATCGGCGACTCGCTGGGCAACGTGGTGCAGGGGCTGCAGACGACGGTGCCGGTCACGCTGGAGTCCATGGTCTATCACACCGCATGCGTGGCCCGCGCGCGCCGCCTGGCCTGGATCGTGGCCGACCTCCCCTACGGCACGTATCACGAGTCGCCGCAGGTCGCCTGGCGCCATGCGATGCAGCTGGCGCAGGCCGGCGCCCACATGGTCAAGCTCGAGGGCGGCGGCTGGACCACCGACACGGTGCGCTTCCTCACCCAGCGCGGCATCCCCGTCTGCGCCCACCTCGGACTCACGCCGCAGACCGTCACCGCGCTGAGCGGCTACAAGGTCCAGGGCCGCGATGAAGCCGGCGCCGCGCAGATCCGGGCGCATGCGCGCGAACTCGTCGACGCGGGCGCGCAGATGCTGCTGCTCGAGATGGTGCCCGCCGCGCTGGCCGGCGAACTCACGCGCACGCTGGGCGTGCCGGTGATCGGCATCGGCGCCGGCGCGGAATGCTCCGGCCAGGTCCTGGTGATGCACGACATGCTGGGCGTGGGCGGCGGCCGCAAGCCGCGCTTCGTGCGCGACTTCATGCAGGGCTCGGCCTCGGTCGGCGAGGCCTTCGCCCGCTACGTCGCCGACGTCAAGTCCGGCGCCTTCCCGGCGCCCGAGCACAGCTACTGATCATGCAGATCCACCACGACATCGCCGGCCTGCGCGCCGCGCTCGCGGGCGACCGCCCGGTCGCCTTCGTGCCCACGATGGGCAACCTGCACGACGGCCACCTGGCGCTGGTGCGCCAGGCCCGCGCGGCGGTGGGCGAGGGCGGCCTCGTGGTCGCCAGCATCTTCGTCAACCGGCTGCAGTTCGCGCCGCACGAGGACTTCGACCGCTACCCCCGCACGCTGGCGCGGGATGCCGAGCTGCTCGAGGGCGCGAGCTGCGACCTCGTCTTCGCGCCCGACGAGCGCGAGATGTACCCCGAGCCGCAGGGCTACAAGGTGCATCCGCCCACCGAGCTGGCCGACATCCTCGAGGGCCACTTCCGCCCCGGCTTCTTCGTCGGCGTCTGCACCGTGGTGGCCAAGCTGTTCCAGATCGTGCAGCCGGACGTGGCCGTCTTCGGTAAGAAGGACTACCAGCAGCTGATGGTGATCCGCCGCATGGTCGACCAGCTGGCGATGCCGATCCGCATCCTGGCCGGCGAGACCGAGCGCACTGCCGATGGCCTGGCGCTGTCCTCGCGCAACGGCTACCTGAGCGAGCAGCAGAAGCAGGACGCGCTGCTGCTGTCGCGCACGCTCAAGTCGATGATCGGCCGCTGGCAGGCGGGCGAGCGCGACCTGGACCGCATCGAGGCCGACGCCATGCAGGCGCTGCGCGACGCGGGCTGGGCGCCGGACTACCTGACGCTGCGCCGCCGGCATGACCTCGGCCCGGCGCGCGAGAGCGAGGCGCTGGTCGCGCTGGCGGCCGCCCGGATCGGCCAGACCCGCCTCATCGACAACCTCGAGTTCTGAAACCGGCGGTGTCTTTCCGTCGCCGATCCTGGGCACTCCGGGGCGCGGATGGCGACGCTGGGTGACACCCATCACCCTGTGAAGGTGTCGTTAGGGAAAGCCCGATCGGTTTTCGTGCGGGCCGCGCACCGGGGCCATGACGTGTGTCGAGGCGACCACGATACTTCGCGCTTCTTTGCCAGAAGCGGGGGCCACAAGCTCCCATTGCGAGCCCCCAATGAAGACGACTTCCTTCTCTTCCTCGATCGCCGCCGCTCCCCGGTGGCTGGCCCTGACGGCCGCCCTGGGCGGTGCCCTGATGCTGGCCGCCTGCGGCGGTGGCGATGACAACGACAGCGGCAGCCCGGCGCAGAGCCCCAAGCCCAACCCGGTGACGACGCCGCCGACGCTCACCTGCAGCGCCGCCGGCATTGCCGCGTCGAACGCCAGCACTGCCGCGCGCACCGTGTGCATGCTGACCAGCGACGGCGAGATCGTCATCGAGCTGGACGCCCGCACGCCGATCACCACCGACAACTTCCTGAAGTACGTCAGCGCCAAGTACTACGACAACACCATCTTCCATCGCGTCGTGCCGAACTTCGTGGTGCAGGGTGGCGGCTTCTCGACGGGTTACGTGGCGAAGAATCCTGGCGCCAACCTGGGCGGCACGATCAAGCTGGAGACCAACGTCGGCCTGTCCAACACGAAGTACACGATCGCGATGGCGCGTGGCACTGCGGCCGACTCGGCGACCAGCCAGTTCTATTTCAACTCGGTCGACAACAGCGCGACGCTGGACTACAAGAGCGCCTCGCAGCCCGGATATGCGGTGTTCGGTCGCGTCATCTCGGGCCAGGCCACGGTCGACAAGATCAACGCCGAGCCCCAGCTCTACAGCGGTTCCGAAGTGACCGCCACCGAAGTGCTGCTGTACTGGGCCATCCAGCTGAAGTAAGGGCCCTGACTAGGCCTTGAGGTACTCGGTCTTGTGACCGAGCCACCGCTCCACGTGCAGCCGCGCCGCCCGCGGCTGCTCGTCGAGCAGTTTCGGCGCCAGCGCGCGCGCGGCGCTCAGCAGCGGCGCGTCTTCCTGCAGGTCGGCGAAGCGCAGCAACTGCGCGCCGCTCTGCCGCGCCCCCATGAATTCCCCCGGCCCCCGGATGTCGAGGTCGCGCCGCGCGATCTCGAAGCCATCGGTGGTTTCGGCCATCGCGCGCAGGCGTGACTTGCCGGTGTCCGAGAGCGGCCCGGTGTAGATCAGCACGCACACGCTGGCGACCGAGCCGCGGCCGACGCGTCCGCGCAGCTGGTGCAGCTGCGACAGGCCGAAGCGTTCAGCGTGCTCGATGACCATCACGCTGGCGTTGGGCACGTCGACGCCGACCTCGATGACGGTCGTCGCGACCAGCACCTGCATCTGCCCGCCGCTGAACAGCGACATCACCGCCGCCTTTTCCGCCGGCGCCATGCGGCCATGGAGCAGCCCCACCATCTTTCCGGGCAGCGCGTCGCCCAGCTCGGCGTGGGTTTCGGTCGCGTTCTTGAGGTCGAGCGCTTCCGACTCCTCGATCAGCGGACAGACCCAGTAGACCTGGCGGCCGTCGTCGACGGCGGCGGCGATCTTCTCGATCACGTCGTCGCGCCGGCTGTCGGCGAACACGCGGGTCACGATGGGGCTGCGGCCGGGCGGCAGCTCGTCGATCGTCGACACGTCCAGGTCGGCGAAGTAGGTCATCGCGAGCGTGCGCGGGATGGGCGTGGCGCTCATCATCAGCAGGTGCGGCTCGAGCGGGCCTGAACCGGGCGGCAGGCCCGGCCCGGCGGTGGCCGCCGCGCCGGCCGCCTCGTCCGCGAGCTTCTTGCGCAGCGCCAGCCGCTGCGCCACGCCGAAGCGGTGCTGCTCGTCGATGATGGCCAGCCCCAACCGGTGGAAGCGGACCTTGTCCTCGATCACCGCGTGCGTGCCCACGATCAGCGTCGCCTCGCCCGAGGCGGCGGCGTCGAGCATCTTCTGCCGCGCCTTGCCCTTGACGCTGCCGGTGATCCACGCCACGCGGATGCCCAGCGGCTCCAGC
>NZ_VOSR01000501.1:0-967 GCF_007997345.1 Mitsuaria sp. TWR114 | reverse complement strand
GCCGCGCAGACCGAGGCCGACCGCCAGGACTGCAACCGCTGGGCGACCTCGCAGCCCACCGCGATGAACGACGCCGGCGTGTTCAACCGCGCGGTGGAGGCCTGCATGGACGGGCGCGGGTACAGCATGCGCTGAGCGCGCTGAGCGCGGGGTGCGCCGCTAGACCACGCATCCCGCCTCGCCGCGATCCTCCGGCAAGGCGCTGCTGACGACCTGCACGCCGTAGCGTTCCGCGGTCATGTGGGCCAGGATGGCCAGCGCGATCTCGGGCGGCGTGCGGGCGCCGATGTGCAGGCCCACCGGGCCGTGCAGGCGGTCGAGCTGGGCATCGCTCAGGTCGAAGTGCTCCTTCAGCCGCGCGCGGCGCTTGGCCTGGTTCACCCGCGAGCCGATCGCGCCGACGTAGAACGCGGGGCTGCGCAGCGCCTCCATCAGCGCGAGGTCGTCCAGCTTCGGATCGTGCGTCAGCGCGACCACCGCCGTGTGCCCGTCCGGCCGCAGCCGCTGGACGACGTCGTCCGGCATCTCGCGCGTCAGGGGCGCCGCGATCAGCGTCCACGGGTAGTCGTCGCGCGGATCGCAGACCTGCACCTGGTAATCGAGCGCCAGCGCCATCTGCGCCAGGTACTGGCTCATCTGGCCCGCGCCGATGATCAGCAGCCGCCACTGCGGCCCGTGGTGGGTCACCAGCCGGGTGTCGCTCAGCACCAGCCGGTCGGCGCCGTCGCGCGAATGCGCCGGCGGCTCCGCCAGGGTCACCGCGCCGGTGGCCAGCTCCAGCGTGCGCAGCACCCGCTCGCCGCGCGAGAGCCGCTCCAGCAGCGGGCCGATCGCCGATTGCGATCCCACCGGCTCCAGCATCAACTCCAGCGTGCCGCCGCAAGGCAGACCGAAACGCTGCGCCGCCTCGGCGCCGACCCCATAGCGGATCAGCTCCGGCGTGCGCAGGCTGAGCGCGCCTTCGCGG
>NZ_VOSR01000500.1:0-5629 GCF_007997345.1 Mitsuaria sp. TWR114 | reverse complement strand
GCGGTGCTGCGCGCGCAGGACAAGGCCACCGTGCTGCGCTTCGCCTGGTGGGGCGGCGCGGGCCGGCACGAAGCGACGCTCAAGGCGCTGGCGCTTTTCGAGCGCCGCCACGGCGTGCGGGTGAAGGCCGAATACATGGGCTTCAACGGCTACCTGGAGCGCCTGACGACGCAGATCGCCGGCGGCTCCGAGCCCGAAGTCATGCAGATCAACTGGGCCTGGCTGGCGATGTTCAGCAAGCGCGGCAACGGCTTCGCCGACCTGCACCGGCATGCGGCGCTGCTGGACCTGGCCCAGTTCGACCGGGAAGACCTCGCGTATGGCGAGGTCGCGGGCAAGCTCAACGCGCTGCCGGTGTCCTTCAGCGCGCGGGTGATGCTGTGGAACCAGGCGGCCTTCGATCGCGCGGGCCTGGCGCTGCCGCGCAGCTGGGACGAGCTGCGCGCCTTCGCCCGCCGCCATCCGCTGCTGCTGGCGCAGGGCACCAAGCTGGCGTCGACGCTGCAGGTGGCCGACGTCGCCTTCCAGGACACCGCGCGCAGCGACCGCGAGGCGCTGCAGATGCTGGTCAAGGGCCGGACCGCCGCGGTCTATGGCCAGGACGTCAACCTGCGCGAGGCCGCGCGCGGCGCGGGACTGGAGGGCCAGGCCCGCATCGGCCCGCAGGTCTTCGAGGAAGAGACCCAGTACGCCGTCGTCTCGCGGCGGTTGCCGGAGCCGGTCGTCGAGCGCCTGACCGAGCGGCTGCGCCAGCTCAGCGCTTCCGGCGAGATCGCACGCCTGGCGGAACGCTACCGCTGAGCCCGGGCGTCGTGGCGGCGGCCGCCTTCCTACAATCGTCGACTTTCCCCGTCCGCGGCTCCGCGCCCGCCCCGCCATGAACCCGCCCACCTATCGCATCGCCCCCAGCATCCTGTCCGCCGACTTCGCCAACCTGGGCGAGGAGGTCCGCAACGTGCTGGCCGCCGGCGCGGACTGGATCCACTTCGACGTGATGGACAACCATTACGTGCCCAACCTGACCTTCGGCCCGATGGTCTGCGAGGCGCTGAAGAAACACGCGATCAAGCCCGACGGCACGCCGGCGCCCATCGACGTCCACCTGATGGTGCAGCCGGTGGATGCGCTGGCGCAGGCCTTCTGCCGCGCCGGCGCCAACCTGGTGAGCTTCCATCCCGAGGCCAGCCAGCACGTCGACCGCACGCTGCAGCTGATCAAGGCCGAGGGCGCGCAGGCCGGCCTGGTGTTCAACCCGGCCACGCCGCTGGACGTGCTGGAATGGGTCATCGACAAGGTCGACCTGGTCCTGATCATGAGCGTCAACCCCGGCTTCGGCGGCCAGAGCTTCATCCCGGGCGCGCTCAAGAAGCTGCAGCAGGCCAAGGCGATGATCCTGGCCAGCGGCCGCGACATCCGCCTGGAGATCGACGGCGGCGTGAAGGTCGACAACATCCGCGAGATCGCGGATTCGGGCGCCGACACCTTCGTCGCCGGCTCGGCCATCTTCGGCAAGCCGGACTACAAGAGCGTCATCGACGCGATGCGCGCCGAGCTGGCGCGCTGATCGGCCAGGAAGCGCGGATCCGGTGACCCGACTCCTGCTCGTCTGCGCGGCCAACCTGTGCCGCTCGCCGATGGCCGAGGCCGTGCTGCGCCTGCGCGCCGGCGAACTGGGGCTGACCGAGGTGAGCTCGGCCGGCGTGTTCGCCTCCTCGAAGGCGCATCCCGTGGACAAGCGCGCGCTGGCGGTGCTGGAGCAGCGCGGCTACGGCATGGACCGGCGCTGGCGCTCGCGCAAGGTCAGGCCCGAGGACTTCGACACGCACGACCTCATCCTCGCCATGGACCGCCAGGTGCTGCGCGGCCTGCGGGCGATGAAGCCGGCGGTGTCGCCGGCGCGGCTGGGGCTGTTCCTGGCGGGCATGACCGGGCTGGGCCTGGACGAGGTGCCCGACCCCTACTACGGCGCGGGCAGCGGCTTCGTGCATGTGCTCGACCTGATCGAGGCCCGCGTCCACACCTGGCCACGCGACGCGGCGGTCTTCCACAAGTCCGTCACCGCCTGATCGCCGCCGCCTGATCGTCGTCGCCCCTGTCCTCCTGTCACGCGCCGACGCTCGTCGCGCCAGAATCGCGCGTCCATGAACTGCCGGGAGTGGCGACGATGAGCGAGCGATTGGCGCAGGGGCCGGATGGCCAGTGGCGCTGCAAGTGGTGCGAGGCGCCGGGCTTCGACGCCTACCGCGACTACCACGACACCGAGTGGGGTTACCCGGTCCACGAGGACCGCCGGCTCTTCGAGAAGCTCTGCCTGGAGGGTTTCCAGTCGGGCCTGTCGTGGCGAACGATCCTGGCCAAGCGGGAGAACTTCCGCCGGGCCTTCAAGCAGTTCGAGATCGCCAAGGTCGCGAAGTTCAAGGAAGCCGATGTCGAGCGCCTGCTGGCGGATGAGGGCATCGTGCGCCACCGCGGCAAGATCGAGGCGGTGATCCACAACGCGTCGCGGGCGCTGGAGTTGCAGAAGGAAGCCGGCTCGCTGGCCGCGTTCTTCTGGCGCTTCGAGGACCCGGAGGAGGGCGGCGACGTGCGGCCAACTTCGGACACCTCGATCAAGCTCTCCAAGGAACTGAAGAAGCGCGGCTGGAAGTTCGTCGGCCCCACGACCGTCTACGCATTCATGCAGGCGATGGGCCTGATCAACGACCACGCGCCGGGCTGCATCGGAAGGAGCGCCGCCACCGCCGCCCGCCACGAATTCCGACCGCCCCGGTGACTGTGGGCCGGCATGGGGCTTGGGGGTCCAGGAGGGAGCCCCCATGCCCCGTGGAGGCCGCGCTTGGCGATGGCAGTTGGGCGGCCTTCGTCAGTCCGCTTGCCCTGGCACCGGATGCGCGGGATGGTCAGCATGGGCAGGGTGTTCAGTCAGCCGCGTGTGGGCCACCTCCCGCGTATCCGGCCCCTTCCCACTGAAGCGATCGAGCGCCAGGTAGATCACCGGCGTGATGTAGAGCGTCACTGCCTGCGACAGGATCAGCCCGCCGACCACCGCCAGCCCCAGCGGCTGGCGCAGTTCCGCGCCGGCGCCCAGGCCCAGCGCGATCGGCAGCGCGCCCATCAGCGCCGCCAGCGTCGTCATCATGATCGGACGGAAGCGCAGGATGCAGGCCTCGCGGATTGCTTCGGCCGGCGTCATGCCGCCATTGCGCTGCGCGTCCAGCGCGAAGTCGATCATCATGATCGCGTTCTTCTTCACGATGCCCACCAGCATCAGGATGCCGATGGTCGCGATGATGGTCAGCTCCATGCCCGCCAGCTGCAGCGTCAGCAGCGCGCCCACCGCCGCCGACGGCAGCCCCGCCAGGATGGTCAGCGGATGGATGTAGCTCTCGTAGAGCACGCCCAGCAGCACGTAGATCACCGCCACCGCCAGCACGATCAGCAGCACCTGGCCGCCCTGCGAGTCCTTGAACACCGCCGCGTCGCCGCCGTAACTCGTGATGATGGACGGCGGCAGTCCGATCTCGCGCGTGAACTGGTCGATCTTCGCCGTCGCGTTGCCCAGCGGCACGTCCGGCGCGAGGTTGAAGCTCAGCGTGATCGCCTGCAGCTGGCCCTGGTGGTTGACCGCGGTGGGACCGAGCTCGCGCTTGACGCTGGCGAACGCGGTCAGCGGCACCATCGTGCTGTTCCTGCCGCGCAGGTAGATCTTGTCGAAGGCGTCCTCGCTCAGCCGGTCGCTGTCGGTCGCCTCCATGATCACCTGGTAGGTGTTGCTCTCCGCATAGATGCTCGAGACCTGGCGCTCGCCGAAGGCCGAGTACAGCGCATTGCGCAGGTCCTGCATCTGCACGCCCAGCAGCGTGGCGCGCTCGCGGTCGATCACCAGGTTGGCCTGCAGGCCGCGCAGCTGCGAGTCGCTGGTGACGTCGCGGAACACCGGGTCGTTGCGCAGCTTGTCCTGCAGCTTCACCGCCCAGCTGTTGAGCTCGCCGGTGCTGACCGACTGCAGCGTGTACTGGTAACGGCTCTTGGATTGCCGGCCGCCGAGCTGCAGGTTCTGCACCGGCCGCAGGTACACGGCGATGCCAGGCACGGCGCGCAGCTTCTTGCGCAGCTGCTCCAGCACCTGCGGCATCGCGGGGCGCTCCGAGCGCGGCTTCAGGTTGATGAAGAGCCGGCCGGTGTTGACGTTGCCGCCGCCCCCGCCGCCGCCCACCGCGGCGGATACCGACGACACCGACGGATCCTCCTGGACGACGGTGGCGACGCGCTCCTGCAGCACCGTCATCGCGGCGAAGGAGATGTCTTCCGACGCCTCGGTGCTGGCCTGGATCTGGCCGATGTCCTCTTCCGGGAAGAAGCCCTTGGGGATCGCGATCCACAGCCAGGCGCTGGCCACGAAGCTCGCGATCGCCACCGCGCCGATCACCCAGCGATGCCGCAGTGCCCAGTCCAGCGAGGCCGTGTAGCGGTCCAGCACCCAGGTGAAGCCGGCTTCGAACGTACGGCCCAGCGCGTTCTCACGGACCTCGTGGTGGCTGCTCAGGAAGCGGCTGCACAGCATCGGCACCAGCGTCAGCGATACGCCGGCCGAGACCATGATCGCCAGCGACACCACCACCGCGAACTCGTGGAACAGCAGCCCGATCACGCCCGGCATGAAGAAGATCGGGATCAGCACCGCCACCAGCGAGATCGAGATCGACAGGATGGTGAACGCCATCTCGCGCGCGCCGCGGATGGCGGCGTCGAACGGGGCCATGCCGTCCTCGACGTGGCGCACGATGTTCTCGAGCATCACGATCGCGTCGTCGACCACCAGGCCCACGGCCAGCGTGATGCCTAGCAGCGAGATGTTGTCCAGGCTGTAGCCCAGCGCGAACAGCAGCGTCACCGCGCCGATCAGCGAGATCGGCAGCGACAGCGTCGGGATCAGCGTCGCGACCATGCGGCGCAGGAACAGGAAGATCACCATCACGACCAGCGCCACGGTGAGCGCGAGCGTGAAGTAGACGTCGTGCAGCGACTCGCGGATCGAGACCGAGCGGTCGTTGAGCGTGCTCATCTGCACCGAGGCCGGCAGCTGCGCGGCAAAGCGCGGCAGCATCGCCTTGACCGCGTCCACGACCTTCACCGTGTTGGCGTCGGGCTGGCGCTGCACGGCCAGCACGATGGAGCGCTCGCCATTGAAGTTGGAGAAGGACTTGACGGTCTCGTAGCTGTCCTGGACGTCGGCCACCTCGCGCAGGAACACCGGCGCGCCGTTGCGCGTGGCCACGACGATGCCGCCGAAGGCCGCGGCGTCGCGCAGCTGCTTGTTGGCCTGGATGGTCAGCGTCTGGCGCGTGCCGTCCAGCGTGCCGACCGGCGTGTTGGCGTTGGCGCCCTTGACCGCGGCCTGCAGCTCGTCCAGCGTGATGTTGCGCTGCTGGAGCAGCTCGTTGCGCGCCTTGATGCGCACCGCGAAGCGCTTCTGGCCGTAGATCGAGACCTGCGCCACGCCGTCGATGGTGGACAGGCTGGGGGTGATCAGGTTCTCGGCGTAGTCGTTGAGCTCGGACAGGTTGATCGACGGCGAGGTCAGCGCCACCAGCAGCACCGGCGCGTCGGCCGGGTTGACCTTGCGGTA
>NZ_VOSR01000050.1:0-11845 GCF_007997345.1 Mitsuaria sp. TWR114 | reverse complement strand
CCGCTGGCGGTGCTGCTGGCCGGCATCGGCATCGCCTGGGCCTGGGACCCGCAAGGCCTGCCGCGCGTCGGCGAGCTGCCGCCGCTGGCGCTGGTCTTCACGCCGCCGCGGCTCGATCCCGAGCTCTGGGCCGCGATGCTGCCCGGCGCGGCGCTGATCGGGCTGCTGGGCTATGTCTCGAGCCTGGCGGTCGCGGAATCGCTGGCGCGCCGGGTCGGGCAGCGCGTCGATGCGCGGCGCGAGCTGATGGGACTGGCCGCGGCCAACCTGGCGGCCGCGGTGTCCGGCGGCATGCCGGCGGCGGCGAGCTTCTCGCGCAGCGTGCTGATGAGCGACGCGGGCAGCCGCACCCGCATGACTGGCGTCTTCGTCGCCGCGCTGATGGGCGTGGTGCTGCTGACGCTCTCCCCGCTGCTGGCCTGGGTGCCCAAGCCGGTGCTGGCGGCCAGCATCATGGTGGCGGTCCTGTCGGGGCTGAAGTTCGGCCCCTATGCCGACGCCTGGCGCTACGCGCGCGCCGAGGCGCTGCTGATGGTGGCGGTCACGCTGCTGGTGGTCTTCGTCGGCATCACCGCCGCGCTGGGCCTGGGCGTGGCCGGCGCGATCGCGCTGCTGCTGCAGCGCAGCGCGCGGCCGCATGTGGCCCTGATCGGCCGCATCGCCGGCACCGAGCATTACCGCAACGTCGAGCGCCACCAGGTCGTGCTCGACCCCGAGGTGCTGGGCCTGCGCATCGACGAGAGCCTGCTGTTCCTGAACGGCCGCAGCCTCGCCGACGTCGTCCAGGCCCACCTGGACACGCACCCGACGACGAAGCGGGTGCTGCTGCAGATGTCGCCGGTCAACGCCATCGACTTCAGCGGTCTGAGCGCGCTCAAGGAGTTGCACGAGACGCTGGAGCGCCAGGGCCGCCGCCTCGACCTCAGCGAGGTCAAGGGGCCGGTGCTGGACCGGCTCAAGGTCAGCGGCTGGGAGTCCTGGTTCCGCGGCCGGCTGTACCTGTCCCACCACCTGGGCATGCAGGACCGGGAAGGGCGCTGATCGCTCGCGCCTTCCGGCGTCAATGCACGTCGTTCAGGTGCCCATGCCTGCGCGGGTCCGGCATCAGGAAGCAGACGAGGAAGGCGAACAGGCACATCACCGAGACGTAGACGTAGAACGCGCTCTCGACATTCGCCGCCTTGAGGCTGAGCGCCACGTACTCCGCCGAGCCCCCGAAGATCGCGTTGCCGATCGCATAGGAGAGTCCGACGCCCAGCGCGCGGATCTCGGGCGGGAACATCTCCGCCTTGATGAGGCCCCCGATGGAGGTGTACAGCGACACGATGGCCATCGCCACGACGATCAGCCCGAAGGCCGCATAGGGGCTGTGCACGCCCTTGAGCGCCGACAGCAGCGGCCAGGTGCCCAGCGCCCCGAGCAGGCCGAACCACAGCATCGAGGTGCGCCGCCCGATGCGGTCCGACAGGGCGCCGAACAGCGGCTGCATGCACATGTAGACGAACAGCGCCGCGGTCATCACGGTGCTGGCCACCTTCTTGTCCATGCCCACGCTCAGCACCAGATATTTCTGCATGTAGGTGGTGTAGGTGTAGAAGGCCAGCGACCCGCCCGCGGTGAAGCCCAGCACGATCAGGAAGGGCTTCATGTGCTTGCTGAAGAGCTCGCGCATCGATCCGGCTTCCTTGCGCTCGAGCTGCTCGGCTTGGCGGTCTCGGCCAGCGAGCGGCGCAGGTAGAAGGCGATCACCGCGGTCGCGGCGCCCGCCACGAACGGGATGCGCCAGCCCCAGGCATGCATCTGGGCGTCGGTCAGGGTCTGCTCCAGGATCGCCACCACCAGCACCGCCAGCAGCTGGCCGCCGATCAGCGTCACGTACTGGAAGGACGCGTAGAAGCCGCGCTGTCCGCGCAGCGCCACCTCGCTCATGTAGGTGGCGCTGGTGCCGTACTCGCCACCCACCGACAGCCCCTGGAACAGCCGCGCCAGCAGCAGCAGGGTGGGCGCCATCACGCCGATGGTCTCGTAGGTCGGCATGAAGGCGATGGCCAGCGAGCCGCCGCACATCATGAGGACCGAGATCATCATGGCCGTCTTGCGGCCCTGCTTGTCGGCGATGCGGCCGAACAGCCAGCCGCCGATCGGCCGCATCAGGAAACCGGCCGCGAACACGCCCGCCGTGTTGAGCAGCTGGACCGTCGGGTCGCCCTTCGGGAAGAAGGCGTGCGCGAAATAGATCGAGGTGAAGGCGTAGACGTAGAAGTCGAACCACTCGACCAGGTTGCCGGAGGAGGCGCCGACGATCGCCAGGATGCGATCGCGTTTCTCGTGCGGCGTGTAGTGCCCGGGCTGGCCGGACGCCGGCGGCAGCGCGCCGCCGGTCAGGGGAGGAGTCTTGGCAGTCATGCCGGCAGACTACTCCCGCGATGGAAATCCCTCACGTCCGGTTCGGATGAACCGAACGCCACGCGCACCGCGGTCGGGCTAGCCCACTTCGGCGACCGCCAAGCGCACGCCAAAGGCCAGGAACAGCGCGCCGATGCCCCGGTTGAGCCAGCGGCCCAGGACCTGCGCCCAGGCCTGACCGCGCGCGCGGGCACCCGCGGCGGCGCTCGACCAGGCCAGCAGGTGGCACCACACCATGCCGTTCACATTAAAGATCGCCCCCAGGAAGAGGAAGGCGGCGGCCTTGCTCGGCGCGTCGGCCGAGATGAACTGCGGCACGAAGGCCAGGAAGAACAGCCCGACCTTGGGGTTCAACACATTGGTCAGGAAGCCCTGCGCGAAGATCCGGCGCAGCGGCGATGGCGCCGGCGGGGGCATGCCTTGGAGGGAGCCGGGGGAGCCGCTCTCCGCCGCCGCGGCGCGACGCTTGAAGAGCATCCCCGCGCCGAGATAGATCAGGTAGGCCGCGCCGAGCAGCTTGACCACGGTGAAGGCCGCCGCCGAAGCGGACAGCAGCGCCGACAGTCCCAGCGCCGCCGCCAGCACATGCACGCAGGTGCCGGCCCCGATGCCCAGCGCGGCGGCGGAGCCGGCGCGGAAACCCTGGGTGGCGCTGCGCGCCATGATCAGGAGCGAGTCCGGACCGGGTGTCATGTTGAGCAGCAGCCCGGAGGCGATGAACAGGCCGAGGTCGTGGGTACCGAGCATCGAAGGCGTCTCCCGAAAGGCCGACATCATGCCTGCCCCCCGCCCTTTCCTTCCGGCGCGCGGGCGCCATGCGCCATCACGCCCTTTCCGGGGGACGCCGCGCGCACTGCGCGCGGGAATATCGGCCGCCGCGGGCGCGAATGCCGATTGTTCCGATCTTTTCAACGGAGTGTTGCAAGCGAATGGATTTAAGGGTCAACCCTTATCGCTCATAGTTCAGCCCATCGACACATCGAAACCGCTCCAGGAAATCTCCACCAGGCGACGACTGAAACCTCCGGGCAACCGGCGGAATTCAAGAGAAACCCAGTGGCATCCCAAGCGCAATCGTCGGGTCGAATTCTCCACCCGTGCCCCTTCGCTGATCGCCCTGGGACCGAAACCGAAAGGAAAGATCATGAGCACCAAGAACATCCTCGCTTCCGTCCTGTTCGCTTCCGCCGCCCTAGTGGCCGGCAGTGCGATGGCCAACGACAACCCCCACACCCAGCCGGTCAACACGCCCAGCGCCGTGAGCCGCGCCGAAGTGCTGGCCGACCTGGAGATCTACCGCGAATCGGGCCTGGCCGCCGTCGAGCAGTCGGAGACCTACGGCTACGACAACGCCCGCCGCGATGCCGCCAAGGCTCGCTACGCCGAACTGCGCAGCTCGCCCTACTACGCGACCCTGGTGAAGAAGTTCGGTGGCAGCGCCCCGGCCACCGCCGTCGCCGGCCGCTGAACCCCTGTTTCCTGTCCCCTCCTGAGAGAACTCGAACAATAGATTCCTGAGAGCGATTTTTGGGTCAAGGGCTTCGGCCCTGGTCGGCGGCGGCTCTCCGCACTCCACCCTCCTGTCCGTCGCCGACCGCCTATACCCCCCTCGGATGAGCCACTGCTCGCCGAGGGGGTTTTCTTTTACTTAAGTTGGATTTAAGCCGAATTCAGGGTGATGCGCGAATCGATACTCGTGTCGACCGAGGAGATATTCAATCGATATTCGCCCCGGCGCGCTGAAACGGGGCACCAGAACGCGGCGCAAAAGGCCGATTCGGAGCGGAACGCGCACGACCGTGCGGATTCCCTGAGAATCGCCCGTCGGCCCGCCAGCAGTCCCCCATCTTCCGGGCCGCCAGAGCGAGGGTGTCGATGGACCGGATCGTGCAAATGCGGGCGTTCGCCCGGGTGGTGGAAACCGGCAGCTTCACCAAGGCGGCCGACTCGATGGACCTGCCCAAGGCCAGCTTGACGCGCCTGGTGCAGGCGCTGGAAGCGCGGCTGCGGGTGCAGTTGCTGACGCGCACCACCCGCAAGGTGAGCGTCACGCAGGACGGCGCCGCCTATTACGAGCGCACCATGGCCCTGCTCAGCGAGCTGGAGGCCATCGACCAGGGGATGCTCCACGACCAGAGCAAGCCCCGCGGCCGTCTGCGCGTGGACGTGACGACGCTGACCGGCTCGCGGGTGCTGATCCCGGCGCTGGCGGACTTCCATGACCGCTACCCCGACATCCAGATCGCGCTGGGCGTGAGCGACCGCGCGATCGACCTGCTCGTCGACAACGTCGATTTCGTGCTGCGCGTGGGCGCGGTGCAGGATGCCGGGCTGGTGGCCCGGCGAGTCGGGCAGATCCAGTTCTGCACCTGCGCCGCGCCGGCCTACCTCCAGAAGCACGGCACGCCGCAGGCGCCCCAGGACCTGGACCGGGAGCCGCATCAGGCGGTGGGCTACTTCTCGTCGCGCACCGGGCGGGTGTTCCCCTTCGTCTTCCATCGCGGCGACGAGCGCGTCGAGATCGAGGGCCGTCGGCGGCTCGACGTCAACGACAGCAACGCCTATGTCGCGGCCGGCCTGGCCGGCCTGGGCGTCGTGCAGCTGGCCCGGTACGCGGTGCAGGACCAGCTCGACAGCGGCGAACTGGTGCCGCTGTTCCCCGAATGGCATCACAACGCGGTGCCGGTCTACCTGGTCTATTCGCCCAACCGCTATGTCTCGGCGCGCATGCGCGTCTTCATCGAGTGGGTGGCGGAGACGCTGGCGAAGAAGGGCCTCGGGCCCGATTGACGCGAGCTCAGACGGTCCCGGCGGGCACGCCGCCGGAGCGGCCCACCAGCCACATGACGACCAGCGCCAGCAGCAGCACCCACACCACCACGATCGCGCCGGCCACCTTGAGGTTGCGCGGCAAGCGGCCGCGCTGCGCGGCGGCGCGCTGGCGCGCCCGGGCGATCACCGCCGGCGGCATCAGGCGCAGCACCAGCCAGAAGCCCAGCGGCACCAGGATCAGGTCGTCGAGCAGGCCCAGCACCGGGATGAAATCCGGGATCAGGTCGATCGGGCTGAGCGCGTAGGCGGCGACCGCGATCGCGACAAGGCGCGCCAGCCAGGGCGCCTCGGGATCGCGGGCCGCGTAGAAGACGGTGAGCAGCTCGCCCTTGAGCAGGGCCGCCCAGCGCTTGAGGGATCCGCGTTTCATCCGCGCATCATGCCCTCATCGCGCGAGCGGGGCTCAGTCGGCCCAGATGACTTTCCGGCGCTGACCGATCCAGTTTTCCAGGCGCGGGCCGTAGACCTCGTCGACCCGGTTGCGGCGCACCTTGAACGTCGGCGTGATCAGGCCGTTGTCGACCGTCCACGGCGTGGCCGTCACGATCAGGCACTCGAGCTGCTCGTGCGGGTCCAGGCGCGCATTGACCTTCTCCAGGTGGGCGGCCAGTTCCTGCTCCAGCGCGCCGCGGTCGCGCGCGGCGGCCTCGGGCGACAGCATCGCGATGCCCACCGGCTGCGCGAAGTTGGCGCCGGTCACCGCGCAGGCCTCGATCGCGGGATGCGTCGACAGCCGGTCCTCGATCGGCGCCGGCGACACGTACTTGCCCTTGCTGGTCTTGAAGAGATCCTTCACCCGGCCGGTGATGCGCACGCAGCCCGCGAGCGCGCCCTTGTCGGAGATCTCCGCCTTGTCGCCGGTGTGCAGCCAGCCGTCGGCGGTGAGCGTCTCGGCCGTCAGTTCCGGCTGCTTGTAGTAGCCCAGCATCAGCGCCTGGCTCTTCATCTGCAGCTCGCCGGTGATCGGATCCAGGCGCACCTGCACGCCGTCGTAGGCGGGCCCGACGCTGCCGATCTGGTCCTGGCCCGGCACGGTGATGTGGGACAGCGCCAGGTTCTCGGTCATGCCGTAGCCCTCGTTGATCGGCAGGCCCAGCGCGCGGTACCACTTCAGCAGCGCGACCGGCATCGGCGCGGCACCGCCTGCGGCAAACTTGCATTCGTCCAGGCCCAGCGCCTTGAGGATCTTCCTGCGCACCAGCTTGCCGATGATCGGCAGCTTGAGCAGCCGCTCGAGCTTGGGCTGCGGCACCTTGGCCTGAACGCCCTGCTGAAACTTGGTCCACAGCCGCGGGACCGAGAAGAAGACCGTCGGCCGCGCGCGCTGCAGGTCGGCGGCGAAGGTGTCCAGGCTCTCGGCGAAGTACACCGTCATGCCGGTGTGCAGCCAGCCGTGCTCGACCAGCGCCCGCTCGACCACATGCGCCAGCGGCAGATAGGACAGCATGCGGTCGGACTCGGTCAGCGGGATGCGCTTCAGGCCCGAGCCGATCGCCCAGGCGAAGTTGCCGAACGAGTGCATCACGCCCTTGGGCGCGCCGGTCGTGCCGGAGGTGTAGATGATGGTGGCCAGCTCATCGGCGCCGCGGGTCGGCTTGCCCTTGAGCGGCGGCGTCTCGGCGCAGATCGCGTCCCAGTGGTCGTAGGCGTCCTGCGCGTCCTCCGGCGAGACCGGATAGGAGATGCACGGCAGCCCCAGCGGCACGCCGGGCCGCATGCCTTCCCAGCCGTCGAGCTTGCCGACGAAGAGCAGCTTGGACTCGCTGTGGCTGAGGATCTGGTGGATGGTGTCCGCGGCCAGCGTCGGATACAGCGGCACGCTGACGTAACCGGCCATCCAGATGGCCAGGTCGCTCATCAGCCACCAGGCGCAGTTCTTGGACAGGATGGCGACGCGCGCGCCCGGCTCCCAGCCCTGCTCCAGGCCCAGCGTCTTCAGGTGGGCGGCCATGCGGCGGGCCTGGTCCGCGACTTCCTTCCAGGTGAAGTCCTTCACCACGCCGCCGCCCATCGGCTGGCGCAGCGTGACCCGGTTCGGCGTGTCGAGCTCCCAGGCGTACAGGCGTTGCAACGCGAGGGAATCAGCCGGCAGGCGGGTCGTGGACATCGGGGGTCTCCTTGTTGTGATGGTGCTGAAACCGGACGGAATCAGCGCCGGAGACTACGCCGGCCCGCGCGAGGCAACGAGCGGGTTTCTTCGATGACCGTGATCGACTTGGCACCCTAAACCAGGGTTTCCTTTGGACACGGGGGGGAGGCGCTCAGCCCTTGGCGGCCGCCGCCTCGAGCTCCGCCGCGACCAGCGCCTCGAGCGCCGGCAGCAGCAACTCGTCGCCCACTTCTCTGGACACCGGCGCGCCATCGAGCGCCGCGGCGCCTTCGCGCTTGAGCTTGGCGACCCACTGGCCGGCTTCCTTGCCCTGCGCCAGGCCGGTGCTCTGCAGCAGCAGGGTGCCGTCGGCGGCGAGCAGCTTGAAGTAGAAGAGCCCGTCGGACTCGCGGTACTGCTTGAACGCGGGGACGGTCGACTTGGCCTTGACCGCCTGCGCGACCGGCGCGGCCAGCGGCTGGAAACGGCGCAGGCCGACGGCCTCGCGGGCACGGGCCAGCAGCGGCGCGGCGATGGCGCGGGCCTTGGCGGCGCCCTCCATCAGGATGGCCTCGATCTTCTCGGGATTGGCCATCAGCGCGTCGTAGCGCTCGCGCATCGGGCCGATCTCGGCGTCGACCAACGCGAACAGCTGGTCCTTGGCCTCGCCCCAGGACAGGCCGCCGTGCAGCGCCGCGCGGAAGGCCTGGCGCTGCGCCGGCGTGGCGAACGCGTCGTAGATCTGGACCAGGTGCGAGCCTTCGGTCTCCTTGGGCTCGCCGGGCAGCCGCGAGTCGGTCACGATCTTGGAGATCGCCTCGCGCAGCGCTTTTGCGCCGCCTTCGAACAGCGGGATCACGTTGTCGTAGCTCTTGGACATCTTCCGGCCGTCCAGGCCCGGCAGCAGCTCCATTTCCTCGTCGATGCTGGCCTCGGGCAGCACGAACAGCTCGGCCTTGAACGTGTGGTTGAAGCGCTGCGCGACGTCGCGCGCCATCTCGATGTGCTGCGCCTGGTCCTTGCCGACCGGCACGCGATGGGCGTTGAACATCAGGATGTCCGCGGCCATCAGGATCGGATAGCTGTACAAACCCATCGTGATGCCGGCGTCCGGGTCCTCGCCCGCGGCGACGTTGGCATCCACCGAGGCCTTGTAGGCATGGGCGCGGTTCATCTGGCCCTTGGAGGTGACGCAGGTCAGCAGCCAGGTCAGTTCGGGGATCTCGGGGATGTCGCTCTGGCGGTAGAACACCACCCGGCTCGTGTCCAGGCCGGCGGCCAGCCAGGTGGCGGCGATCTGCAGGCGCGAGGCCTCGATGCGGGCCGGCTCGTCGCACTTGATCAGCGCGTGGTAGTCGGCCATGAAGAAGAAGCTCTCGACGCCGGGCTCGCGGCTGGCCGCGATGGCGCGGCGCACCGCGCCGACATAGTTGCCGAGGTGCAGGGTGCCGGTGGTCGTGATGCCGGTCAGGACACGCAGGGTCATGGGAGCTCGTCGCCGTCGTTTCGCAAAACGGCGATTGTCCCGCAAAGGCGGACCGGCGCGGGCCCCCTCCAATGGCGATGCGTTGGGGGAGGCGCCGGGGAATGCGTGGGGGGACCCCTTGAGGGGGACGCCGGGGAGGCGCGTCAGCCCAGCGTCGCCATCGGCTCGCCCAGGCGCACCGCGCTGCCGGGCTGCCAATGCGCGTTGAACTGCATCGGCAGGTGCTTCGGGAACAGCATCACGACGGTCGAGCCGAGCAGGAAGCGGCCCATCTCGGCGCCACGCTCGTAGCTGAAATGCTCGTTCTCGTAATGCCAGGTACGGGGACGGCCCGGTCTTGGCGGATTGACGACGCCATGCCAGACCGTGGCCATCGAGCCGACGATGGTCGCGCCGACCAGCACCAGCACCCAGGGACCGAATTCGCCTTCGAAGAGGCAGACCACGCGCTCGTTGCGCGCGAACAGCCCCGGCACGCCGCGCGCGGTGACCGGGTTCACCGAGAACAGGTCGCCCGGTACATGCACCATGCGCACCAGGCGGCCGCCACAGGGCATGTGGATGCGGTGGTAGTCGCGCGGGCTGAGGTAGATCGTCGCGAAGTGGCCGTCGCGGAACTGCGCGGCCAGGTGCTGGTCGCCGCCCAGCAGCGCCGCCGTCGAATACTGGTGGCCCTTGGCCTGGAAGAGCTGGTCCGCGCGGATCGGGCCGAACTGGCTGATGGCGCCATCGACCGGGCAGATCAGCGGCGCGTCCGCCAGCGGGCGGGCGCCGGGCTTGAGCGCGCGGGTGAAGAACTCGTTGAAGCTCGCGTAGGCCGCGGGATCGGACTCGGCCGCCTCGGCCATGTTCACGCCGTAGCGGTCGATGAATCGCCGGATCGTCCAGGTCGTGAAGCCGCCCAGTTCCGCGCTCGCCAAGCGCCCGGCCAAGCGCGTCATGGCCAGCTTGGGCATCAGGTATTGAGGCAGGACGGCAAGGCGATCGGACACAGCGGTGGGCCCCCGGAAGGGCGGGAAAAAGGGTGGCGGATTCTAGGCGGGCAAGGAACGGTCCCGCACCCGGGTTGGTCCCGGGCGGCGCGCGTCCCCCGGTACCATCGCGGTTTCCCTCTTCTGCACCCCTCTGCCCCCCGATGGCCGCCCCCGAGCACCAGCACAGCTCGTTCTACAAGTTCGTCCGCCTGGACGACACGACCGCGCTCGCCCAGCGCCTGCGCGAGCTCAACCAGACCCTCGGGAACACCATCGGCGGCAACCTGCTGCTGGCGCCCGAAGGCATCACCGGCGCACTCGGCGGCCCCGTGCCGGCGCTCGACGCCTACGAGGCCGCCTTGCGCGCCGAACCTCCCTTCGCCGACCTGCGCTTCAAACGCAGCTTCTGCACCACGCGGCCGTTCACGCTGCTCAAGGTGCATGAAAAGCCGGAACTCGTGGCCTTCGGACTGGACGGCGTCACCGGCCTGGCCGACCCGCGCGACACCCACGTCTCGCCAAGCGAATGGCGCGAACTGATCCGGCGAGACGACGTCGTCGTGCTCGACAACCGCAACCACTTCGAATTCACGCTCGGCCACTTCGAAGGCGCCATCGACCCCGGCGTGCGGCACTTCCGCGACTTCCCCGCGTACGTGGCAGCGCACGCGGAAACCTGGCGTCGCGAGGGGAAGACCGTCGCCATGTACTGCACCGGCGGGATCCGCTGCGAAAAAATGTCCGGCTGGATGGCCGAGCGCGGCTTGACGGTGCGGCAGCTCGATGGGGGCATCCTCAACTACTTCGAACAGATGCCCGATGCCGAGGTGGATTGGCGCGGAGAGTGCTTCGTCTTTGACAAGCGCATCGCGATCGACACCCAGCGGAGGGAGACCGATACGACGGCGGAAGAGGTCTATGGGGATGATCCGGCCGAGGCTTGGCGATTGGCGCGGGCGAGGCGCTTGGATCCCTCGAAAGGCTGATCCACTCCGTTTGGCCAGGCGCGGGCACTCCACGACGCGGGGGGCATCACGTCCGTGAACCCCCCGCATCGTTCCGGCCCCACAAGCACTCGCTGACGGCGGGCCTTGGCGAAGCGGCCGGGGTGGTCGCCGGCGAGGTCTTTCGTGAGCGCGGGACGGGCGCTCGCTGACGTAGGGCCTTGGCAGAGCGGCCGGGGCGGTCAGCCGGTGAGGTCTTCCGTCAGGCGCAGGCGGCGGGGGTTGCGGATGTCGATGACCGCGGTGTGGGCAGCCTTGTCGTGCAGGCCCTGGCGATTGGCGTCCCACAGGATCTGCAGGAAGCCCATGCCGCCCGTGGTGGCGCCGGCCGCGTAGCCACCGTAGCGGCGCACGCAGAGCATCGGCTTGAGCGGCTTGCCAGTGAGCTCGACGATGCGCAGGCCCATCAGCTTCTTGCCCGGCGTCTGGCCCGGCCAGATCAGCGGGAAAGCAACGAAATACGCGAAGGCCCAGGCCAGGTTCAGGCCCACCAGCTCCCACCAGTGCCGCAGCTTCTCGATCGGCGAGCGCTTGGCCTCGTCCTTGAGCTTGCGGACCTCCTCCTGCAAGGCCTTGATGCGCACCCGGTCGGCCTTGCGCTGCAACTCCCGGTCGTGCTCGAGCCGCGCCAGATCCAGTTCGCCCGCGCTCGCGGCCGAGGCCGCCGCGGCGACCGCGGCTTTCACCAGGTCCTTCGTCTCGGCACCGGCCTCGTCCGACTCGTCGTCCGAGCGGTCGTTCCGGTCGGGGGAAGCGGCGGCGACGGCCTCGCGGCGCGCCTGCTTCGTCGGCTCGTCGATGTGCTCCATCGTGCTCGAGTACAGCCCGAACGCGACCAGGCACAGCGCCGGCGCCCAGCCGAGCCAGCCGCTGTCCGCCCGCAGCTCGCCGCGCGAGGCGCGCTGGTGCTTGTGCCAGCGCCACGCGATCCAGCAGAAGCCCGCCAGCAGCGGCGTGTTGCCGAAGTTGGAAAGCACCGTCACCAGGGTCACGTCGACCGCCATCGCCTTGGCGCGCTGCCACGGCGAGGCCAGCGGCAGGCCCAGCAGCGCGG
>NZ_VOSR01000005.1:0-66591 GCF_007997345.1 Mitsuaria sp. TWR114 | reverse complement strand
AACAGCGCCAGCACCTGCTCGGGCGGCAGCTCGAGCTGCCGCGCCTCGGCGGCGGCCTGGGCGAGCACCGGCCGCAGCAGCTCGACGCGACCCCGCGTCTTCATCGCCTTCTGGTGCTGCGCCGCCACCACCATCGGCAGCCCGCGGCGACGCTCCACCAGCCCCTCCGCCTCCATCAGCCCGAAGGCCTTGGAGACCGTCATCGGATTCACCGCCAGCGCCTGCGCCAGCTCGCGCACCGACGGGATCTCCTGACCGGCCACGAGCTGGCCGCTGGCGACGCGGCGGCGCAGTTGCTCGACCAACTGGCGGTAGATCGGCTCGGAAGAGCCGGGGTTGATGCTGAAGAGCAGGTCGGTGTCCATCGGCGGATCGTTGGCGACGTCGACCGGCGTCGTCGACGTGTATCGCTACAGTAATACAGCAGGGAGCGGGACGTCAACCCCGCGCTTGCGGCGCCTGCGGGGCGCTCACTCGATGGCGGCTGGCTCGTCCTCGGTGTGCCGGTCCGGCTCCGAGGCGCGGAGGATTTCGCTCAGGACGGACGTGGCGTAGTTGCCAGCGGGCAGCGAGAAGGTGAGCACCAGTTGATCGGCTTGCGGCCATTCCCACGACATCTCCGCGGGGCTCGCCACCAGGGCGCGGCGCTCCTGGTCCAGGCCAGCGTGCTCCATGCCGTCGCACAGGGTGGCGTGACGCTCGGCCACGCCGTTCTCCAGGGCCTGCGCCTGGTCGGTGGTGCTGACGCGACCCCGTCCCCAGAGCGGCCCGGTGGGCCGGCCCGCTTCGTCCATCACGTCGCCGGGCAGGGTCTGGCCCCAGAGCCCCTGCTGGATGCGCAGCGCCAGCACTTCATTGAAGACGAAGGAGCGCACCGCCGACAGGTAGAGGCCCTTCTTCTTCGGGTTGCGCACGCGGATCTCGCGCGCCAGCATGGCGCGGCCCTGCTCGACGTTGCCGCCGTCGTGGCCGAAGCGCTGGGCGCCGAAGTAGTTGGGCACGCCCTGCGAGGCCACGGCCTGGAGGTTGGCCTCGATGGCGTCGCGGTCGCTGGTCACCTCTCGCAGCACGATGCGGAAGCGGTTGCCCCGCAGATCGCCGGGGCGCAGCTTCTTCACGTGGCGGCTCTGGCTCAGCACCTTGAACTCCGGATGTTGAAGCAGCGTCAGGTCGGGCGTCTCGCCCTTGGGCAGATAGATGCTGAACCACTGGCGGGTGACGGCGTAGCGGTCCTTGAGGCCGGCATAACCGACGTCCCGGTCCTGCACGCCGGCGGCTGCGGCCAGCTGCTGGGCGACGAAGGCGGTGTTGGCGCCGTTCTTCTCGATGTCCAGCCAGAGGTGCTCGCCCTCACCGGAGGGCAGTTGCAGCGGCAGTTCGGTCACGATGAAGTCCTCGTTGAGGCGTTTCAGCGTGGCGCTGGCACCGGTGGCCGGATAGGCGTTGGGCCATTGCGGCAAGGTCGTGTATTGAGGGTCGGTCATGAGCGGTCTGGCGGCACCCGGTGTGAAGGAGGAAAGGCGGTCGAGCCGGCCCGGGGCCGTCGAGGCGGCGATTGTCCCTCGCTGTCCGAATGCCTCGGCGAGCGTCGACGGAAGCGACGGCCATCGCAGCCGCGCGCGGAGAAGCCGCCGCTGGCGGTCGACCCGGGCGCGCGGCTTGCTGAGGCCGGCTGCGCATCCTCCGCGTTCAATGTCCGTCCTCCATGCCGCGTCGTCGTCCTCCCTCGCAACGCACCCTCGAACGCCAGCTACGCAGCTTTGGCTTGCGCACGTGGCGGCCCGGCCAGCGCGAGGTCATCGACCGCGTGCTGCGTGGCCTGAACACGCTGGCGGTGATGCCCACCGGCGCAGGCAAGTCGCTGTGCTATCAACTGCCGGCGGCGCTGCTGCCGGGACGCACGGTGGTCGTGTCGCCGCTGATCGCCTTGATGAAAGACCAGTGCGAGCGACTTGGCGCATTGGGCATCGCTTGCGCGCAGGTCCACAGCGGCCTGCCGGCCGCGGCGCTGTCGGAGCAGGAGACCGCCGCGCTGGACGGCACCGCGCAGGTGGTGCTGCTCACGCCCGAGCGTCTGGAGGACAGCGACTGGGTCGCGCGCCTGGCCGAGCGGCCCACCGACCTGCTGGTCGTCGACGAGGCCCATTGCATTTCCGAATGGGGACACGACTTCCGCCCCGCCTTCCTGCGTCTGGGCGCCGCGCGCAAGGCGCTGGGCGGCCGACGGTGCTGGCGCTGACCGCGACGGCCACCGGCGAGGTGATCGATGACATCGCCCGTCAGCTCGACATCCCGGCCGCCGGCTGCCTGATCGGCGGCAGCTATCGCGCCAATCTGCATTACCGCGTCGAGCCTCTGGCCAACGAGGCGGACAAGCTGCGGCGCCTGATCGAGATCGTCGCGCAGTCACCCGGGAGCGATGCGATCGAGGCTGCGGATGCCGGACCCTCCACCATCGTCTACACCGCGACGGTGAAGTCAGCGCAGGCGCTCCACGAGGCGCTGCTCGCCGCGGGCGTGGCTTCGACGCTCTATCACGGCCGCCTGCGCGCGGCGGCGAGGCACGAGGCGCAGGATCGCTTCATGCGCGGGGAAGTCCGCGTGATGGTCGCGACCAATGCATTCGGCCTGGGCATCGACAAGCCGGACATCCGCCGCATCGTCCATTACCAGTTGCCGGCGGGGCTGGACGTCTATTACCAGGAGTCCGGCCGGGCGGGCCGCGACGGCGAGCGCGCGGACTGCACGCTGCTGTTCGTGTCGGGCGACCGGTCGGTGCAGCAGTTCTTCCTGAATGGCCGCTACCCGGTGCCGGCGGACGCGCAGGCCCTGATCGAGGTGCTGCGCGAGACGCCGCCCGACGAAGCGGGATGGACGCTGGACGCGCTGCATCGCCGTCTTCGGCGGCCGCTCACCAAGCTGCGCGCGCTGGCGGCGCTGCTGGCGGAGGAGGGTTGGCTGTCGACCTCGGACGACAGCCTGCGGCTGGTCGATCCACCGCCGGGCGACGCCCAGGCCCTGCGCGCCTTGATGGGCCGTTATGAAGCGAAAGGCGAGCAGGACCGGCGGCGCCTGGAGCAGATGGTGTCGTATGCGCAGTCGGGGCGCTGCCGGTGGCGGGACATCCTGGAGGCGCTGGACGAGGCGGCGGTCTTCGATCGCTGCCACGGCTGCGACAGCTGCGAGCGGATGGATGCGCATGAGCGCGAGGCGACGGCCGCCTCCGCCTGACGGCGCACCCGCCGTCGCGACCGGCCAAGTTCTTCTCAGCGCCCGTCCAGGTAGGGCGCCTTCCACGCGTCGAACTGCGCTTGCCACTGCGCACGGGCGCGCTCGACCACCGGATCCGGGTCGGTGAGCGGGTCCAGCTGTGCGACCTCGCTGAGCCATTCGCGGTAGTCCTCGATCGCGTCGCTCGCGTAGTCGTCCCCGTCCTCTTCGTCCTCGTCGATGAAGAAGTAGGCGCTCTCGTGGTCGACATACGGCTCGACGTCCAGGCCACTGAGTTGCAGCAACTCGCGCACGTTGCGCGCGATCACCCATTCGCCGCCTTCGTCGCCGAACACGACCACCGGCCATTCCGCCGGCTCGCTGCCGTCATCCGGATTCCACAGCGCGTAGAACGAGCCCGAGCCGTTGGCCACGCCGATGGCCACCAGCCGCTCCAGGAACGCGGGGTCGGCGGACCAGCCGGCCTCCAGGCCGCGCTTCTCATGGTCGGTGAGCCACAGGCTCTGCGTGTACTGCGTCTTGACGACGTTCTGGAAGCCGCCGAGGCGGATGAGGTCCTCGGGCACCGGACGGCCCTGGAAAAGCGCGATGAACTGATGCAGGTCGAGCATGACGGCCCTTCAACATGGAGTCAGCGGGCGACGATAGCGAATCGCCGAGGGCCGTCGGCATGACCTAGGTCGTGGTGCTGCCTGCCACCGGCATCAACCTCGCTCGACGGACGGCTCGCCAAACCACCGCCGAACAGCCTGCTCCAACTCCGCGTCATCGCCGCCGCTGCCAACCCACGCGACGACGCCGTCGGGTCGTACGAGCAATGCGCGCATGCCGAGGTCCTCCTTCACGCCGCTGGCGACATAGGCGATGCGGTCCGTCCAGCCCCGTGACCACTCGCGCAGCGGTGCCGCGGCGTCCATGTCCAACAGCAACCCCTGGCCCGTTTGCAGATGCGTCGCCAGCTTGGTCCCGTCATCCAGCGCCAAGTCCGGCGCGCTTCGGCCGACCAACGGGTGGGCGTCGCCGAGGTCGTGGCGCAGCGTCGCGCCCCAGACGCGTTCGGCGAAATACGTCGCCCCGTCGCGGGTCTCGATGAGGTCGCGCATGATCGCGGCCAGCGCCCGCGTCGCCGGGCTCGGCCGCATCAGCGCCACTTGCGCGCGCGACCAGTCCAGCACCTGGGCGCCGACGGGATGCCGCTCGGCGGTGTAGCTGTCGAGCAGGCCTTCGGGGGCATCGCCGCGGATCGTCGCCGCCAGCTTCCATCCCAGGTTCATGGCGTCGCCGATCCCAAGGTTGAGTCCCTGCCCGCCCAGCGGCGAATGAATGTGGGCGGCATCGCCGGCCAGCAGGATGCGACCGCGGCGATAGGACGTGACCTGGCGGGCCCGGTCGGTCCAGGTCGTGGCGAGGTGGAGCGCCTTGACGCGGACCCCCGTGCCGCTGACGCGGCGAAGCACCGTCTGCACATGCTCAGCGGTGATCGGCGCGGTGCCGTGGAAATGACCGCCATCGAAGTCGACCATCGCGATGACGCCGGGCGGCTGGTAGGTGTACATGCCGGTTGCCGTGTAGTGACGGCCCGGAGCGAGCGCCGCGCCATCGGCCAGGTCCACGTCCACGGAGTAGCCGGTGAACTCCGGCTCGGTGCCGGCGAACTCGAAGCCAGCGGCCTTGCGCACCCGGCTGCGACCGCCGTCGCAGCCCACCAGCCATCGCGCGTGCATCGCCTGGCCGCCAGCCCGCACGCAGACGCTGTCGTCCGACTGCGTCAGGTCCTCCACGCGCACCCCGCGACGGATCTCCACGCCCAGCGCCGTGGCGCGCGCCGCAAGCGCCGATTCGATACGGGCCATGGTGCTGGGCTGGCTCTCGCTGAACGGGCCTGGCAGGCGCCAGGGCCAGCGCGCGGTGTCGATCCTGTCGTGGAAGAACTGGATCCCCGCGAAGTGGCCACCAGGTCGTCGAGGTTGCTGCGCCCATGGCGGCGGCGGCACGGTATCGCCGCTGCCCGCGGTCCCGACGACGGCGTCGAGCAGTCCGCGGCGGTGCAGCGCCTCGAGCGTGGGGATGGACAGGCCGCGGACGCCGAATGGCGGCTGCTTGAGCGGTGAATCGGGGCCGGTGGCCTGCTCGAGCACCAGCACCGAGCAACGGGCGAGCCGGAGCTCGCAGGCCAGCATCAGGCCGACAGGGCCTGCGCCCGCAATGATGACGTCGTGTGGGGGGATCGCGCGCATGGACGTTTCCTCTCTCGTTGACCGTTCGGCCGGAGCGATTCTTCGTCTTGAGAACCCCACCGACGAACCCGGCGATGCAAGACTGCATCGGACGTTCGTCGTGGGGACCCATGCGCGGGCAGAGTCAGAGCTTCCGTGAGGAAGGACCTGGGCTTACCAGACCAGATCTGCCTTTTTCGACGGGCGGAGTGTAGCGCCCCTCCCCGCATTCAACGCATTCAGGGCATCACCGTCCACCCGGACGGCGACCAGCGCAGCAGCACGTCCGTCAGCGGATTGGCGGACTTGCCCATGATCTCGCGCACCTGCGCGCGCAGCGCGTCGATCGTCGCGGCATCGTCGTCGCCGACGTAGAGCACCGTGTCATTGGACGGCGCGGCGACGATCAGCTTGCCCTTCTGCGCGTCGGCCAGCGGCTTCCAGTCGTCGATGAAGACGAGCCGGCTGGGTTGCGGCACCGGACCGTCGAGCTTGCCCACCTCGCCGGGCGCCGCGGGCTTGGCGGTCTGCAGCACCTGCGGCATCGCGTCGTAGGTGTTCTTGCGCGCGGTCTCGCGCACCTGGTCCACCGACAGGTTCAAGGTCTTGTAGTCCTTCTCGCTGATCAGCCGTGAGGCGCGCAGCGTGTCGAAGACCGGCACCGTCACCAGCGGACCGACGAAGGGCCGCGGACGGAAGGTGGTCGCGTCGCCGCCGACCTCGCGCTGCGCCTGCTGCACCGACGCGGCCGTGCGCACCGCCAGCCGCAGCGTCTCGCGCGTGGCCGGGATGGTCGCCGCGCGGAAGGCCTGCGTCCGCGTCTTCACGAAGGCGTTGACGTCGTCGGCGCAATGGCTGCGGTTGCCCTGGCACGCCGCGTAGAGCTTGTCGAGCGGCGTGCGCTCGCTGGCGATGCCCAGCGTCAGCGGCTCGCGGACGACCACGGTCGCATCGCCCAGCTGCAGGCGCAGTTGGCTCGCGACGTATTCGGTGAAGCCGGGCGCATCCGGCGGCACGACCGTCGATTGGGCCTGGGCGCCCATGGCCGCAACACCGAGCCATGCCAGCGCCGCGCAGGCGGCACGCAGGGCAGCGGCGCGCCGGCCAGGGGCGCGGGAAGGACGAAGACGCATGACGGGCATGAGGACCTCCGTGTTTTCATGGGGAGGCCCGGGCTGGGCAAGAGACGCTCCCGCGCCCCTGCCCGCCGGTCGGTCAGGCGCCCTGCACGCGGTACTGGTCCGCCTTCGCGAGGCCCTCCATCGCCGGATCGCTGACCGACGGCGCGCCGGTCTCGATGTGGCCGGCGAAACGGCGCAGGAAGTCGGGCTGGCCGCCGACTCGCACCGACACGTCGTACCAATGCGCGGCAACGGCGACGCCCAGGCGCAGCTCGCTGCGACTGCGCGCCGGCACGTTGACGCTGCGCGGCGCGCCCGTCTGGTACTTGTTGTGGGCGACGCTGAAGGTCGCCGCCACCGGACCGGTGTTGACCAGCGTCAGCACCAGTTCGCCGGTGGCCGGCGCGGCCTGGGCGATCACCTCCGGATTGGGCTGGCCGGCCGCCGCCGCGCGACGCGCGTTGCCGGCGATGTGGCGATGGAAACCGTTCGGGCCGAGGATCCACAGGTCGTAGGCGCCTGTCGTCTGCGGCACGAAGCTGCCGGTGAGCTGCTTGCCCGCCTCGACGGTGTAGCGGCGCGGGATCTCGTTCAGGCGTGTGCGGTCGTAGACGTGGAAGACCGCCGCGGCGGTGCCGGTGTTCTGGAAGGTGACCGCGATCGTCGTCGCATTGGGGCCGGCGCCGGTGCTCAGCGCCGCGGTCGCCTGCAGGTCATAGGGCAGTGGTCGCGCGGGGCGCACGCCGGCGTTCTGCGACGGCAGCTGCAGCGCGCCGGGCACCGGCGGTGTCGTCGTGCCGGGCAGCGCTCGGGCCCGGTTGGCGAGCGCCACGGTGCCGGGCAGCTTCGAGAAGAACTCGCTGTCCTCCGGATCGGCGAAGTTGAAGCACGAGGTCAGGTCGCCCGCGACCGCGCGACGCCACGCGCCGATGTTGGTCTCCTTGACGCCGAAGCGCGCCTCGATGAAGCGCAGCACCGAGGTGTGGTCGGACACCTGCGAATTGACCCAGCCGCCCTTGCTCCACGGCGACACGATGTAGAGCGGCACGCGCGGGCCCATGCCATAGGGACGGTGCAGGTAGGTCGGCGAGGCGCCGTTGAGGATCTCGCAGTACTCGCCGGTGGTGTCCACCGTCGATCCGCCAGCGAGCACCGCCTGTGCCGGGTTGGCGTTCCAGCTCACATAGGACGGCGCGGCCGGCGGCGGCACGTGATCGAAGAAGCCGTCGTTCTCGTCGAAGTTGATGAACAGGACGGTCCTGGCCCACACGTCCGGATTGGCGGTGAGCGCGTCCAGCACCTTGGCGGTGTAGTCCGCGCCCTGCGCCGGGCTGGACGGGCCGGGATGCTCGGAGCCCTCGGCGGTGGCCACGATCCAAGACACCTGCGGCAGGCGGTTGTTGAGCACGTCCTCGCGCAGCAGGTCCAGGTCGCGGGTGGAAATGCCGCGGTCCTTCAGCACCTGTGAGTAGCCCGGGCGGTTGTACCAGCCGTCGCGGAACACCTTGAAGCCGGCCAGCGAGTTGTCGGTGAAGTTGTCCGCCATGTTCTGGTAGACCTGCCAGCTGATGCCGGCCGACTGCAGGCGCTCGGGGTAGGTGGTCCAGGTGTAGTCGTCCAGCGGGTTCGGGTTGAACCAGTCGTGGCTGTTGTCGGTGGACGGGCCGTTGCCCAGGCGCAGCGGGTCGTTGGTGCCGGTCCAGAGGAACAGGCGGTTGGTGTTGGTGCCGGTCTGCGTCGAGCAGTGGTAGGCATCGCAGAGCGTGAACGCGTTGGCGAGGGCGAACTGGAACGGCAGGTCCTGCGCCGTGAAGTGGCCCATCGAGTGGTTCTGCTTGGCCTTGGGCCAGCTGTTCATGCGGCCGTGGTCCCAGGCGGCCTGCGCGTCGGTCCACGAGTGCGGCGTGCCGCTGACGCGCATGAAGGCGAAGTTCTGCGCGGTGTTCAGGTGGAAGGGCGCGATCGCGCCGGGCGCGGCGTTGTTGGCGGTGGGCTGGACCCAGATCGAGCGGCCCTTGACGTTGGCCGAGTCGGCCACCGGCGCGGGGAAGGGGTCGCCGAAGCCGCGCACGCCGTTGAGCGTGCCGAAGTAGTGGTCGAAGGAGCGGTTCTCCTGCGTCAGGATGACGATGTGCTCGACGTCCCGGATCGTGCCGGTGCGCACGGCCGCCGGGATGGACAGCGCGCGGGCGATGGCCGGCGGGAAGCTGGTCATCGCGGCGGTGGCGCCGGCGGTCGTGGCGACCGCGCGGAGGAACTGGCGGCGGGGGGCTTGCTGCTGCGTCATGGCGGGCTCCTCAGGTGGCGGAATGGGAGGCCTGGCGGCGGCGGATCACCAGCGCGGCGACGGCCAGGCCGGCCAGCGCGAGCGCGCCGGAGGCCGGCTCGGGGACGGCGGCGGCGAAGCTCAGGTCGTCCATGACGAAGAAGGCGGGGTCGTTGCTGCGGAACACCAGGCGGTCGACGAGGCCGGTGTAGCCGCTGGCCAGGAAGGCGGGCGTCTCACCCAGATTCAGCGTCGACGTCGAGGCGACCAGCAGGCCGCCGCGGTACAGGTCGATCGCGATGTTGACGCCGTCGAAGCCGGCGAACCAGGCGCCCTGGAAGGTGCTGGGGGTCAGGAAGCCGATGGCGCTGGTGGCGCTGCTGCCGTCGAAGCCGAGCGTGGCGCGGCGGTCGCCCGAATGCGGCGTGTATGGGGCTTGCTCGCCGGCGTACTGGAACCAGGAGCTGGCGACCAGTCCAGGCCGGCGTAGTTGGCGGGGACGATGCCGTCGGTGGCGAGGTCGTCGAAGGTGACGACGGTGGCGGACGCGAACGAGGCGGCCAGGGCCAGCGTCAGCGGCAGGCAGACGCGGGCGAAGTGGCGGGCAAGAGGCTTGCGCATGAGGACTCCAGGGAGGTCGGGATGGGGATTGCCACCGCGGCGCGGCACGCACGGGCCCGACTGGAGGGTCAGGCCTTGACGGCGCAGGGGCGGTGGAACGCGGCGGATGTTCAGAGGCCGAGGTGACAGACCGGTGAACGGTCGATGTCATCGACAGGCTGGGCACCCACCCCGGGCGGCGCTGTCGCCCGAAGCGGGGGCGCGTCCCCGAACCGACGCGCGGCTGTCATGTAACCCTGGGTGTTGCGCGTCTGCGAGCAAGGGTGTCGACGGTGACGCGATGCATCGCCGGGCCACCTGTCGCGGGCCTGACGGACACCCCCATGATCAGGATGCGCAGGGGGACCCGCCTCCCTCGATCAGTTCCCCCATCGATCCCGCAATTCGGAGGAAAGACACGCGGCCGGCGGCTGCCGACACTGCAGGCCTTCGGGTCATGGGACCCGCACGAAGGAGCCGCTCATGAGCGCCAGGACCCGATATGCCTTCAACGATCCTCCTCTTCAGGAACCAGCCATGAACATGACGAGCCCAACGACGCACCGCAGCGAGCGAGCAGCGCTCACCCCCTCCGCCCACCAGGACCCCGCCGACTTCGAAGCGTTGGTCCATGCCTTGCAGCACCCTCACCTGGTCTTCGGCGACGCGGCTGATCCCGATCTCGTCGCGAGGTGCGAACTGGCCGATTGGGAAGGATCCGCCGCTGCGTTGAAGCGCGTGCTCCAGCGAAGCGGACTGACAGCGGCGAACGCCCTGCAGCTGCTGCGCCTGGCCGGCGATTTCACCCGCCTCCACCACATCCGCCTTGACGGCGCGCCGTGGTTCTGCACCTTCGAAATGGACGACGACTGCTGGGTGCGGTACGACGTCCACACCTGCCTGGACTATGACCACGCCTCGATCTGGGACAGCCGGTATGACGACCTCCTGACGAAACACAACCTGGATCGCGAGCGCTTCTATCTGCGCTTCCTCGACAGCGGCCCGCGCTGAAACGCCAGAGGCTCAGGAGGACTCATGTTCCACAAGGCTCATGACTGGCTGCGCCTGGCGCGCGAACTGGCGCGCCATACCGATGAAGCAGCCCAACGATCGGCAATCAGCCGCGCCTACTACGCGGCCTATCACCGTTGTCTCGCTTGGGAGAAGCAGCTCCCCTCGCTGGGACAAGACGCTGGCTTGCATGGTGTACATGCGCGTCTCATCTCGCGGCTGCATCACCCCCACGGGGCCTGCAGTCGCCACCAGGCAAAGCGATCAAGGAACCTCGCCCGCCTGTTGCGGGAGCAACGGCAACGGAGGACGACGGCCGACTATGAATGGGACGATCCCATATCGCCAACAGCAGTGGACAAGCAATTGAGGGCGGCAGCTCGCGTGCTGAGCGACTGCGACAGGTCGGCCGCCGACCGCTCGCAACTGCAGGCACCTACTGCCGGCCCTCGGCGAAGCGCTGATACCAAGCCACCGCATCGGCATTCGCCATCGCATCGCGCTTCATGACCTGTTCGGCCGCGGCGCCGAGCAGCAGCTTCTTGATCGGCAGCTCCATCTTCTTGCCCGACAGCGTCCGCGGAATCGCGGTCACCTGGTGGATCTCGTCCGGCACATGCCGCGCCGACAGCGCCTTCTTGATCGACGCCCGCAGCCGCTGCTCCAGGTCCGCCTCCAGCGCCACCCCGTCCCGCAACTGCACGAACAGCAGCAGGCAGCTCGGCCGTCCGAGGTACTCCAGGTCCACCACTAGGCTGTCCAGCACCTCCGGGTGCGCCTCCACGGCGCGATACAGCTCGGCCGTTCCCATGCGGATGCCATGCCGGTTGATCGTCGCGTCCGAGCGCCCGTAGATGATCCCGCCGCCCGACGGCGTGATCCGCAGCCAGTCGCCATGCCGCCAGATCCCCTCGCCATTCGGGCCGCGGTACATGTCGAAGTAGCTCGACAGGTAGCGCTCGTTGTCTTGGTCGCCCCAGAAGTACAAGGGCATCGACGGCATCGGCCGCGTGCAGACCAGCTCGCCGACCTCGTCGACCAGCGCGCGGCCCTGGCCCTGCGCGTCGGCCTCCGAGAACGCATGCACCGCTGCGCCCAGGCTCCGCACCTGCATCTGGCCGCGCACCAGCGGCTCGGTGATCAGGCCGGTCAGAAAGGCGCCGGCGAAGTCGGTACCGCCGCTGATGATGCAGATCCAGATGGGCTGCCCGTCCGGCTTGGGGCAGTGCGCCCAGATCCAGTCGTAGCTTTCGTCCGCCAGCGGACTGCCGGTGCTGCCGACCGCGCGCAGGCGGCTCAGGTCGCCATGGCGCAGGGGCTCGACGCCCGCCTTCAGGCAGCTCGCGTAGAACGCCGCCCCCGCACCGAAGAAGGTCGCGCCCGACAAGGCCACGAAGCGCCACAGCGTGCTCCAGTCCGGCGCGTCCTTCGGGCCGGCGGGACTGCCGTCGAACAGGCAGATCGTCGTGCCGCCCATCAGCGCGCCGACCTGGCAGTTCCACATGATCCAGCCCGTCGAGCTGTACCAGTGGAAGCGGTCGCCGGTGTCCACCGTCGCGCCGACGTTGTTGTGGATGGACCCCTTGAGCATCTCCAGCAGCACGCCGCCGTGCCCGTGCACGATGGGCTTGGGCAGGCCGGTCGTGCCGCTGGAGTAGACGATCCACAGCGGATGGTCGAAGGGCACCGGCTCCGGCGCGCGCGACACCGGATGGGCGACCAGGTCGTCCCAGCGATGCGCACGCCGCGCCGGCCGCCCGAGCCGGCGTCCCGTGCCAGCGACGCGGGATCCGCCCGCGGGTCGAGGTTGGCCAGCAGCACGACATCGCCCACCGTGGGCAGCTCGTCGAGCAGCTGCGCCAGCATGCCCATGCGGTCGATCTCCTGGCCGGCGTAGCGCACGCCGTCGGCGGCGATCAGCACGCGGGGCTCGATCTGACGGAAACGGTCCAGCACCGCCACCGGTCCCATGTCCGGCGAGCACACCGACCAGACCGCGCCGAGGCTGGCCACCGCGAGGAAGGCCACCGCCGTCGCCGGCACGTTGGGCAGGTAGGCGACGACTCGATCGCCGCGGCGCACGCCGAGCTCGTGCAGCGCGGCCGCCAGCGCGCCGACCTGGCGCTGGAGCGCCGGCCAGCTCAGTTCGCCGAGTTCGCCCCGGGCCAGCATCGCCTCGTCGGCATGCACGATGGCCGGGTGGCCGGCTGCGTCGGCCGCGTCGACGTGGCGCAGCGCCTGCGCCGCGACATTCAGCGTGGCGCCGCGGAACCACACCGCGCCCGGCATGCGCTCCTCGCAGAGCGCCGCTTCGAACGGCGTGGATGAGCGCAGGTCGAAGTGGTCCCAGATGCTGCGCCAGAACGCGTCCAGCTCCGTCACCGACCAGGCCCACAGCGAGGCGTAGTCATCGAAGACCAGGCCGCGCTGCTCGCGCAGGAAGCGGCGGTAGTGGTCGATCTGCGGCGTCGGGACCATGCGACTCTCCTTGTCGAGGTCGGGAAGGTAGCGCAGATCCGGCAGGGGGCGCGTCACGCGTGCGACCGGGAGTGAGAGTCAGCGCGGGGGCCGCTTCGTCGTGTCGATGTCGACGTAGGGCCAGAAGATCTGGTTGAAGTACGGCCGGCGGAAGCCGATCAGCCAGGGCTGGGCCAGGTCGTTGACGATCCGGTGCACGCGGAACTTCTGCGGCATGTAGGCGGTCAGCAGCTTCTGCGCATCGCGCAGCAGCGCGGCGCGCTCCGGGCCATCGGGCAGCACCATCATGCGGCGATAGATCTCGTCGTAGCGCTCCAGCTTGAAGCGGCCCAGGTTCTGCCCGCCCGAGGCCGGCCCGTACATCAGCTCCAGCCCGAGCTGCGCATCCGGCGTCGAGCTGTTGAAGCCCAGCTGCCAGATCATGAGTTGCCCGGCGCGCGCCGACTTCAGGTTTTCCGGCCACTGCGCGGTCCGGATGCGGATCTGCACGCCCAGCTTGTCCATGTCGCGCTTCCACAGCTCGTCGTAGGGCTTGGAGCGCGAGTCCGGCGAGGACGCGATCTCCAGCACCAGCGGGCGGCCGTCGGGCTGATCGCGCCAGCCGTCGCCGTCCTTGTCGACATAACCATAGGTGTCGAGCAGCGCCTTGGCGCGCGCCAGGTCGAAGTCGCCGTTCTCGCTCTTGTAGTCGGGGTCGTAACCCCAGGTCATCGGCGCCACGACCGACTGCGCCGGCACCGCCTGGTGGCGGCGCGTGCGTGTGATCTCGGTGGCGATGTCCGTCGCCAGGCCGATCGCGCGCCGCAGCGCGACCTTGTCCGGCGTGTAGCCGCCGACCGTCGGATCTTCCATGTTGAAGTAGTACATCGTGCGGTCGCTGGCCAGCACGCTGTAGAGCTGGATGCCATGCTTCTGCAGGTTGGGCGCGATCCTGCCGTGCGGCGCCGCCACCTCCGCGTACTCCTCGGGCAGCAGGTAGAGCAGGTCGAACTCGCGGTTCAGGAAGGACAGCCAGCGCGGCTGGCCCTCCTCGATGATGCTGATCTCGACCGCGTCGATCATCGGCAGCTTGCGGCCCTTGAAGCGCGCCAGCAGCGCCTGGCCCTCGGCATCGCCGGGATTGGGCTGGGCGTCGTAGAACACGTCGCGGTAGCCGGGGTTGCGCACCAGGCGGATCAGCGAACTGCGCCGCCAGCGGTCCAGCATGAAGGGCCCGGTGCCCACCGGGTGCTCCATCGTCTTGCCGGCATAGGCCTCGATGACCTCGCGCGCGACCGCGCCGTAGGTGTCGCCGCCGGCCAGGTTGTAGAGGAAGCGCGGACGCGGCTCGGCGAGCCGGAACTGCAGCGTGTAGCGGTCCAGCGCGCGCACGCCCTCGACCGGCCGGTCGTAGTCGAACGGGCGCTTGCTCTTCAGCGCCTCCACCCGCAACTCCTCCAGCCCGAGGATCCCTTCCTGCTTGAAGGTCGAGTACAGCGGCGCCTTGGTCGCGGGGTCGTAGAAGCGCTTGAGGCTGTAGACGTAGTCCTCGGCGGTCAGCTCGCGGCGCCGGCCCTTGAAGGCCGGGTCGTCGGCGAAGTAGATGCCGGGCCGCAGCCGGATCGTCCAGGTGCGGAAATCGTCGGACACCTCCGGCATCGCCGCGGCCGTGTTGGGCTTGAGCTTGAACGGCCGCGCCAGGTAGTCGTAGTTGTAGAGCGATTCGAAGATGTGGGCGGTGACGATGCGCGAATACAGGTCGCTCAGCTGCGCCGGATCGAAGCCGGTCTCGGCCACCAGGAAGGCGTAGCGCAGCACTTTCTCCGGCTGTGCCGCGGGCGTCTGGACCGAGGGCGAGCCGCCCGCCGGCGGCGGGGACGCCGCGGCGCCGGCGCTCGTCGCGACGGCCAGCGAGGCCGCCATCAGCCCCAGCGTCCAGGCTCCGCGGCGCATCGCGCCGGTGATCCGATCAAGGAAGACGCCGTGCGGGACGGCATTCGGAGCGGGGCGGCGTGCGCGCATGGACGTCGGGACCTCGGAGGCTAGTGCTTGAACTTCGCGGCGGCGTCGGGATCGCTGTCCACGTACTCCCACCAGTTCTGCCAGAACTGCGGCCGGCGGTAGCCGATGAGCTGTGGCTGGGCGATGTCGGTGATGAAGCGGTGGCCGCGGTACTTGTAAGGCATGTAGGCGGTGGCGTAGCGCTTGGTCTCGTCGAAGATCTTGAGCCGCTCCGGCCCGTCGGGCAGGTGCGAGGCCTCGTCGTAGAGCTTGTCGACGGCCGGCAGCCGGAAGCGCGCGTAGTTCTGAGCGCCGATCTGGCCGCTGTACATGCGCGCCAGCGAGTCCTGTCCATCGGGCTTGGCCGCCGAAGTCGCCAGCGACCAGATCTGGTAGCGACCGGCCCGCAGCGCCTTGAGGTTCTCGGGCCACTTGGCCGGCTTGAACGCGATGCGCAGCCCCACCGCGTTGAGGTTCTTCTGGACGATCTCGTCGATCTGGCGCTGGAACTGCTCGGGCGTCGTCAGGCTCTCCAGCACCAGCGGCGAGCCGTCGGGCCGGTCGCGCCAGCCGTCGCCGTCCTTGTCGACATAGCCGTACAGGTCCAGCAGCGCCTTGGCGCGCGCCGGGTCGAAGCTGCTCATGTCGCTCTTGAACGCCGGGTCGTAGCCGGTCGTGCCCGGCATGTAGAGCGACTGGGCCGGGATCGCCTGGCCGCGGCGCACCAGCCGCAATTCGCGCTCGACATCGATGGCCAGCGCGATCGCCCGGCGCAGCGCGATCTTGTCCGGCGTGTAGCCGCCCACCAACGGGTCCTCCAGGTTGAACACGGTGAACAGCACGTCCGAGGCCACGGTCCGGTAGGCATGCTTGCCCTGCTTGGCGAGGTTGGGCGCCAGCTTGCCGTTGGGCATCGCCTGGTTGATGAAATCTTCCGGCGTGCGCTCGATGAAGTCGTATTCGCCATTGAGGAAGGACAGCCAGCGCGGCTGGTTCTCCTCGATGACGCCGATCTCGACGCGATCGATCATCGGCAGGCGGCGGCCCTTGAAGCGCGCCTTGAGCGCCTGGCCCTCGGCATCGTCCGGCGCGGGATCGACCTCCTGGTCGTAGAAGCGCTCGCGGTAATGCGGGTTGCGCTCCAGCACCATCAGCGAGCTGCGCCGCCACTGCTTGAGCACGAAGGGCCCCGTGCCCACCGGATGCGCCATCGAGTCGCCCGGATAAGCCTCGATCACCTCGCGCGCGACGGCGCCATACAGGTCGCCCTGCGCGAAGACCTCCATCAGGCGCGGCCGCGTCTCCTTGGTCCGGAACTGCAGCGTGTAGCGGTCCAGCGCACGCAGGCCCTCGATGGGCTTGTCGTAGTCGAAGGGCTTGCCGGACTTGCGGACCTGCGCGTGGTATTCGTTGAGCCCGAGCAGCTCGAGCTCCTCCACCTCGCTCCACGACGGCGAGGCCACGGCCGGATCGGCGAAGCGCTTGAAGGTGTAGACGTAGTCCTCGGCCGTCAGCTCCCGGCGCCTGCCCTTGAAGGCGGGATCGTCCGAGAAATAGATGCCCGGCCGCAGCTTGACCGTCCACAGCTTGTAGTCGTCGGCGCTCTCCGGCAGCGCGCCGCGGTCAGCGGTTTCATCTTCGCGGGACGCGCCAGCTGGTCGTAGGTGTAGAGCCCCTCGAACATGTGGGGCGTGACCATGCGCGAATAGAGGTCGCTGACCTTGGCCGGATCGAAGCCGGTCTCGGCGACGCGGAAGGCGTAGCGCAGCACCTTCGGCGCCGAGGCCGCGGAGGCCGGGGAAGGTGCGGGCGCGCTCGCGCCGTCCGCCGCCTGCGCGGGGCTCAGGCCGGCCAGCGCCAGCAGGGACGCGAGGACGGCCCCGCGCAGGTTCGAGGACAGGCGTCGGGCGCGGATCGTCGTCATGGCGGGGCGGTCGTCGAAGCGCTCAGGGCTTCTTGTTCACATGGGCCTTGGCCAGCGCGTCGGTGTCGATGTCGACGAAGGTGTAGAAGTCGCGCTGGTAGAGGTTCTTGTCGTAGCCCAGCACCCACGGCTGGGTGATGTCGGTGTAGATGCGGTGCACCTCGACCTTGTAGGGCATGTAGGCCGTCAGCAGCCGCTGCGCGTCCTGCATCACCGCGACGCGCTCGGGACCATCGGCCATCGAATGCTGCTTGCGGTACAGCGCGTTGAACTCGGGCAGGTCGAAGCGGGCCTTGTTCGACTGCCCCTTGCTGCCGCCGTAGGCCAGGCCCAGGAAGTTCTCGCCGTCGGGGATGTCGGCGCTCCAGCCCATGCCCCACATCTGCAGCTTGCCGGCGTTGGCGGCCTTCAGGTTCTCGGGCCACTTGGCGATCTTGAACTTGATGCGCACCTTCAGCGCATCCATGTCCTTCTGCCACAGCTCGACGAGCTGGCGGTTGCGGCCGTCGGGCTGGGTCGCGTACTCGAGCACCAGCGGGCTGCCGTCGGGCAGGTCGCGCCAGCCGTCGCCGTCCTTGTCGACATAGCCATACAGGTCCAGCAGCGCCTTGGCGCGGGCCGGGTCGTACTGGCTCATCTCGGTTTTGAAGGCCTTGTCGTAGCCGGTCACGCCCGGCGAGATGATGCCCTGCGCCGGGATCGCCTGGCCCTTGCGAGGCAGCCGCACCTGGCGCTCGACGTCCACGCCCAGCGCGATCGCGCGGCGCAGCGCGATCTTCTCCGGCGTGTAGCCGCCGACGACCGGGTCCTCCATGTTGAAGTAGGACGCCGAGATGTCCGCGCGTTCGTAGCGGATTGCCCGCATGCCATCCTTGGCGAGGTTGGGCGCGAGCTTGTTCTGCGGGATCGCCACCGGCGCGAAGTCCTCCGGCAGCTCGTCCATGAAGTCGAATTCCTTGCGCAGGAAGGCGAGCCAGCGCGGCTGGGATTCCTCGATCACCGAGATCTCGACCCGGTCCACCATCGGCAGCTTGCGGCCCTGCAGCTTCTTGACCGCCTCGACCAGCGCGGCCGGGCGGTCCGGGCCGACCTCCTCGTGATAGCGCACGTCGCGGAAGTTGGGGTTCTTCTCCAGCACCATGCGCGAGGAGCGGCGCCACTCGGCCAGGCGCCAGGCGCCGGTGCCCACGGGGTGTTCCATGATGCGGTCGCCGTAGGCCTCGACGACCTCGCGCGCGACGATGCCCACCATCGGATCGGCGAAGTGGTACAGGAAGCGCGGATCGCTGTTGGCGACGCGGATCTCGACCGTGTAGCGGTCCAGCGCGCGCACGCCGTCGACGGGGCGCGCGTAGTCGAACGGCGTCTTGTTCTTCAGCGCCTCGGCGCGCACCTCGGACAGGCCCAGGATCTTCGCGCCCTCCAGGCGGTAGAGGTGGCCGCTCTTGTTGCGCGGGTCGTAGTGGCGCTTGACGGTGTAGACCAGGTCCTCGGCCACCAGTTCGCGCTTGTGGCCCTTGAACGCCGGATCGTCGGCGAAGTAGATGCCGGGCTTGATCTTGAAGACGAAGCGCTTGTGGTCGTCGAAGACCTCGGGCAGCCCGTCGGTGATGTTGGGCTCGAGCCGGTAGGGCCGCCCCAGGAAGCTGTAGCGCAGCGGCGCGTCGAAGATCGCCGAGGTCACGTTGCGCGAGTACAGGTCGGTGACCTGCACCGGATCGAAACCGGTCTCCGCCACGCGGATCGCGTAGCGCAGCACCTTGGGCGCGGGGGTGGCGGCCTCGTCGGCGGCGCGGGCGGTCGACGGGATCACCGTGAACATCGCCAAGGCCGCGAGGGATGCCGAAAGTAAGAGCGCCTGGGATTGTGTCCCGGCCATGCCGCGTCGCATCTGGAAGCCGTCCTTGAATTCGAAAGCGCGCCAGTCTAGTGGGCGATGTCCGCGCCCGCCATGCCAACAACCCCGAGAGCGGGACCTGCCCCGTCGCCAGGGCGCACTGCGGATGGATGCGCCTGCTTCCACGAGCGTGCTTCATCAGTTTTCTTCGATGGATTCAGGGCAAATGCCGGTGCGGCGGCGAGAGGCGCTCACGTAGACTCGCGCGTGATTTTTCGACCCGCAGGCCCCGGCCGTCACAAGCGTCCGGGGTTTGTCTTTATCGGTCGCCGGACGCTCGCGCGATCCCGGCGGCGCTTGCTTGGAGTCCCGCGGTCATGGCGGCATATCTCATCAGGCGCCTGTGGCAAATGATCCCCACGCTGTTGGGCGTCGTGCTGCTGGTGTTCTTCCTCTTCAAATGGTTTGGCGGCGATCCCGCCGAAGTGCTGGGCGGCCTGAACGCCAGCCAGGACCAGATCGAAGCCATCCGCGAGCAGCTCGGCCTGAACAAGCCGGTGTGGGAACAGCTGCTGATCTTCCTGCAGCAGATCGTGACCTTCGACTGGGGCAAGAGCTGGGCGACCAACGAGTCGGTGGCCAACCTCTTCGCCACACGCATGCCGGCCACGCTGACGGTGATGCTGCCCATCCTGGTGCTGGAGGTGATCCTGGCGATCCCCTTCGCGCTGGCCGTGGCCTACATGCGGGGCAGCCTGACCGACCGCGCGGTGATGATCCTGACGACGGTGGCGGTGTCGATCTCGCTGCTGGTCTACGTGATCGTGGCGCAGTACGTCTTCGCCTTCCGGCTGGGCTGGTTCCCGGTGCAGGGCTGGAGCGACTCGCTGTGGACCAACCTGACGACCTACGCGCCGCTGCCGGTGCTGGTCGCGGTGGCGGTGGCGCTGTCGCCGTACACGCGGCTGTACCGCACCTTCTTCCTCGACGAGATCGGCCACGAGTACGTCCGCACCGCGCGCGCCAAGGGCCTGACCGAGAAGACCATCCTGCTCAAGCATGTGCTGCGCAACGCGATGATCCCGATCATGACCAACATCTCGGTGGCGCTGCCCGGCGTGTTCGTCGGCTCCTTCCTGCTGGAGGTCTTCTTCTCGATCCCGGGCCTGGGCCGCGAGATCCTGCTGGCGGTCAACCGCAACGACTATCCGGTGATCCAGGCCTTCGCGATCTACATCGCGGCGCTGACGATGGTGGTGAACCTCGTCACCGACCTCCTCTACAAGCTGGTTGACCCCCGGGTGGTCCTCAAATGAGCGCAGTGCTGTCCAACCAGGCCGCGGTCGCGGCGCCGAAGCGCTCGCAGGGCGTGTGGGCCGCTTCGTGGCGGCGCCTGAAGTCCGACAAGGTCGGCGTGTTCTCGATGGTGGTGGTGGCGCTGTCGCTGCTGCTGGTGCTGGCCGCCGGCCTGGGCCTGGTGGCCCGCGACTGGCAGAAGGAGACCGGCGTGCCCAACGCGCCGCCGACCTTCATGGGCCCCGCGCCCGCCGAGGCGGCCGGCGCGATCGCCCAGCCCAAGGGGCCGAACGTCGACCTCAGCGACATCGACCCGCTCGCGCCCAAGTACGCCGAGTGGACCGAACGGGCCAAGCAGTACAAGACCGACGAGGCGCCGCCCGCGCAGACGCTGGCCTTCGGCGCGGACCGGCTGGGCCGCGACGTGCTGGCCAAGGCGATCAAGGGCGCCGAGATCTCCATCATGGTGGGCGTGCTGGCGGCGCTGGTGGCCACCCTCATCGGCACGGTGCTCGGCGCGCTGTCGGGCTTCTACGGCGGCAAGGTCGGCGACTTCCTGGAGTGGGTCTACAACGTCTTCACGGCGATGCCCAACATCCTGCTGATCTTCGCGTTCGCCGTCGTCTTCGGCCGCGGCGTGCTGCCGGTGGTGATGATCCTGGGCCTGGCGGGCTGGACCGGCATCTACCGCCTGGTGCGCGCCGAGTTCATGAAGCACTCGGTGCGCGAGTACGTGCGCAGCGCCGAGGCCATCGGCGCGAGCAAGGCCTCGCGCATGTTCAAGCACATCCTGCCCAACGTGTCGCACGTGGCGCTGGTGCAGCTGTCGCTGCACGTCGTGGGCTTCATCAAGAGCGAGGTCATCCTGTCCTACCTGGGCCTGGGCGTGAGCGTGGACCAGGTGTCCTGGGGCACGATGCTGGCGGAAGCCCAGAGCGAGCTGATCCTGGGCTACTGGTGGCAGCTGGCCGCGGTGACCGGTTTCATGGCGGTGTTCGTCACCGCGTTCGCCCTCTTCACGGATGCGCTGCGCGACGCGCTCGATCCCAAACTGCGCGGTCTGGAGTAACGCCATGCTGTTGAGCATTCAAGACCTGAAGGTCGCCTTCCGCATGGGCAGGACCGGCGGCGTGATGCAGCGCCAGCTGGCCGTCAAGGGCGTGAGCTTCGACATCCCCGAGAACCGCACCGTCGCGCTGGTGGGCGAGTCCGGCTCCGGCAAGAGCGTGACGGCAATGTCCATCCTCAACCTGCTGCCCGACAACGCCGAGCGCAGCGGCGCGATCCTGTTCCAGGGGCGCGACCTGCTCAAGACCTCGCTGCGGGAGCTGCAGTCGGTGCGCGGGCGCGAGATCGCCTGCGTGTTCCAGGACCCGATGAGCTCGCTGAACCCGGTGTTCCCGGTCGCGGACCAGATCATGGAGCCGCTGATCAAGCACCTGGGCATGAGCCGGCGCCAGGCGCTGGTGCGCGCCGAGGAGCTGCTCAACGAGGTCGGCATCCCCGACCCGAAGCGGCGGCTCAAGAGCTACCCGCACGAGATGTCCGGCGGCCAGCAGCAGCGCGTGATGATCGCCGTGGCGCTGGCCTGCAATCCCAAGCTGCTGATCGCCGACGAGCCCACCACCGCGCTGGACGTGACCATCCAGCGCCAGGTGATGGAGCTGATGGCCAGGCTCAAGGACACGCACAAGATGAGCATGCTGTTCATCTCGCACGACCTGGGCGTGGTGGGCGAGATCGCCGACCAGGTCGTGGTCATGCGCCATGGCGAGGTCCGCGAGCAGGCACCGGTGGCCGACATCTTCCACAACCCCCAGGACGCCTACACGAAGGCGCTGCTGGCCTGCCGGCCTTCGCTGACGGAGAACCCGGCGCGGCTGATGGTCATCGACGACCACATCGCCGGGCGTTCGGCGCAGGGCGCGGGCAAGGCCAAGGATCCGGCGGCGCCGGTGATCCTGGAGGTCAAGGGGCTGCGCAAGAGCTTCTTCTTCAAGTCGGGCCTGTTCGGCAAGACCGAGTTCAAGGCCGTCAAGGGCGTGGACTTCCAGCTGCGCAAGGGCCACACGCTGGGCGTGGTGGGCGAGTCGGGCTCCGGCAAGACCACGATGGGCCTGACCCTGCTGCGCCTGCACGAACCCACCGGCGGCGAGGTGCTCTTCGAGGGCCGGGACCTGCTGAAGATGACGGGCCCGGACTGGCAGAAGATGCGCCGCCGGATCCAGGTGGTGTTCCAGAACCCGTATGCGTCGCTGAACCCGCGCTTCACCATCTCGCAGACGCTGCTGGAGCCGATGGAGATCCACGGCATCGGCGCCAGCCACGAGGAGCGCTTGGCCACCGCCAGCGCGCTGCTGCGCAAGGTCGGCCTGGACGAGAGCGCGCTGCACAAGTACCCGCACGAGTTCTCCGGCGGCCAGCGCCAGCGCATCGCGATCGCGCGCTGCCTGACGCTCAAGCCGGAGGTGCTGGTGCTGGACGAGGCGGTGTCGGCGCTGGACGTGTCGGTCCAGGCCCAGGTGCTGAACCTGCTCAAGGACCTGCAGGACGAGTTCGGCCTGAGCTACATCTTCATCAGCCACGACCTGGCGGTGGTGAAGTTCATCTCCGACGAGGTGCTGGTGATGCAGCACGGCGACGTGGTCGAGCAGAACGACGCCCGCGCGCTGCTCCTGGCGCCGAAGCAGGAGTACACGAAGCGCCTGCTGGGCGCCGTGCCGCGCGGCTATCAGGGCGCGGAGCCCGCCGCCAGCGTGGCCTGAGCCCACCCGGCGCCGACCGGACGGGGAACGCCGCCCCGCCCCCTGCACCATTCCTGCACCAAAAGGGAACTTTGCACAATCGCGAAGTCCAGGTCCCTCGCTCGCGCGGGGGACCTCCTGCTCCCCCACGAAGCGGTGGCTAGAATGGCCAGCAAGTTTTGTGCCGTCAGGATCCCCCCATGTCGCTTCGTCGCCCCTTGCTGTTGTCGAGCGCGCTCGCGCTGGCCCTCGCCGCGCCTTGGGCGCAGGCCTCCAAGGACGACCGCACGAAGCCGCTGAACCTGGTTTTCGACCGCGAAGGCGCGATCGACAAGGTGCGCCAGCGGTCCGAGTTCAACGGCAACGTGATCATGACCAAGGGCTCCATGGAGCTGCGCGCCGAGCGCATGGACGTCCAGGAGACCAGCGACGGCTACTACCAGGCCTACGCCAACGGCACCTCCGCCAAGCAGGTCCACTTCCGCCAGGACCGTGACACCCCGGGCGAGCGCATCGAGGGCCGCGCCGACCAGATCGAATACGACACCCGCACCGAGACCATCCGCCTGGTCGGCAACGCCGAGGCGCGGGTGATGCAGGGCGACCAGCTCAAGCAGGCGCTGTCCGGCGCCACGCTGAACTACGACAACCGCACCGAGCGCCTGGTCGTCGAGACCGGCGCCGCCTCGCCGCATCCCAGCGGCCGCGGTCGCGTCGTGCTGATGCCGCGCAATGCCGCGAGCGAACCGCCGCCCGCCAGCAGCGCCCCGCTGCCGCTGCGTCCCAGCATCAACCTGACGCCCCGCCAGTCGCCCCAGCAATGACCCAAGCCCGCACGAACACCTCCCGGAGCCGCCTGCAGGCCTGGGGGCTGCAGAAGTCTTACGGCGTCAGGAAGGTGGTCAAGGACGTCCACCTCGACCTGCACAGCGGCGAGGTCATCGGCCTGCTGGGCCCCAACGGCGCCGGCAAGACGACCAGCTTCTACATGATCGTCGGCCTGGTCCGCGCCGATGCCGGCGAGATCCAGATCGACGGCCGCCCGGTGCAGACCCTGCCCATCCACCAGCGCTCGCGCATGGGGCTGAGCTACCTGCCGCAGGAAGCGTCGATCTTCCGCAAGCTCAATGTCGAGGAGAACATCCGCGCCGTGCTCGAGCTGCAGCTCGACGACAAGGGCAAGGCCTGGTCGTCCGCGCGCATCGACGCGGAGCTGGACAAGCTGCTCAACGAGCTCTCGATCGAGAAGCTGCGCGACACGCCCGCGCCGGCGCTGTCCGGCGGCGAGCGCCGCCGCGTCGAGATCGCCCGCGCGCTGGCCACGCAGCCGCGCTTCATCCTGCTGGACGAGCCCTTCGCCGGCGTGGACCCGATCGCGGTGCTGGAGATCCAGCGGATCATCCGCTTCCTCAAGCAGCGCGGCATCGGCGTGCTGATCACCGACCACAACGTGCGCGAGACGCTGGGCATCTGCGATCGCGCCTACATCATCAGCGAGGGGGCGGTGCTCGCCGAAGGCACGCCCCAGCACATCGTCGAGCACCAGGACGTGCGCAGGGTCTACCTCGGCGAACACTTCAAGATGTAGGGCCGGAGCCGGACATGAGGCCGACGCTACAGGTTCGCCTGTCCCAGCATCTCGCGCTGACGCCTCAGCTGCAGCAGTCCATCCGTCTGCTGCAGCTGTCGACGCTGGAGCTCCACCAGGAGGTGGAGCAGATGCTCGCCAGCAATCCGCTGCTGGAGACCGACGAGGAATTCGACGCCCCGCTGCCCACCGCCACGCAGGAGCGTCTGACCGAGCGCGAGGAACGCGAGGAACGCGTCGCGCAGACCGAGTCCGAGGCGCCGCCCGGCGACGCGCCCGCGGGGGAGGAGATGCGCGCCGAGGAATTCGGCACCACCGAGCGCGACGACTGGGAGAACGGCACCGAGGGCGACGACTTTGACGGCATCCGCGAGACGCCGGGCAGCGCGGCCTCGTCCTCGGGCGACGACGACGAGCGGCCCGAGACGGAGGCGCCGTCGGAATCGCTGCAGGACGTGCTGCGGGCGCAGATCCCCGGCATGAACCTGAGCGCGGTGGACCGCGCGGCGTTGCTGGCGCTGATCGAATCGCTGAACGAGGACGGCTACCTCGAGGATCCGCTCGAGGAGCTGGTCGCCGCGGTCCTGGGCGAGGAGGCCGACGCGGAGCAGCGCGAGGAGTTGCTGGACCGCTTCAAGGTGGCGCTCAAGTGGCTGCAGTCGATGGAGCCGTCCGGCGTCGGCGCGCGCGATCTGTCCGAATGCCTGGAGCTGCAGCTGCGCACGCTGCCGCGCTCGCCGGAGCAGGCGCTGGCGGTCGTCGTCTGCCGCCGCCATCTGGACCTGCTGGCCAAGCGCGACTGGCGCCGGCTGATGTCGCTGACCGGCGCCGACGAGGAACTGCTGCGCGACGCGCAATCGCTGATCGCCGGCCTGGAGCCCAAGCCCGGCCGCCGCTACGCACAGAGCGACAACCGGCCGGTCATCCCGGACGTGATCGTGCAGAAGGCCGGCCGCAACTTCCGCGTCTCGATCAATCCGGACGTGCTGCCCAAGCTGCGCATCAACGAGCTGTACGCGCAGGCGCTGCGCGCCACGCGCGGCGGCGTCAGCAATTCGCCGCTGGGCGGGCAGCTGCAGGAGGCGCGCTGGTTCATCAAGAACATCCAGCAGCGCTTCGACACCATCCAGCGCGTCAGCGAGGCGATCGTCGAACGCCAGCGCGGCTTCTTCACCCATGGCGAGCTGGCGATGAAGCCACTGGTGCTGCGGGAGATCGCCGATGAACTCGGGCTGCATGAGTCGACCATCTCGCGCGTCACGACGGCCAAGTACATGGCCACGCCCTGGGGCACCTTCGAGCTGAAGTACTTCTTCGGCTCCAGCCTGTCGACCGAGGCGGGCGGGAATGCCTCGAGCACGGCGGTGCGGGCGCTGATCAAGCAGTTCATCGCCGCCGAGGACGCCACCAGCCCGCTGTCGGACAGCCAGCTCTCGACGATGCTCGGCGAGCAGGGCATCACCGTGGCGCGCCGCACCGTCGCCAAGTACCGCGAGGCGCTCAAGCTCGCGCCAGCCAACCTGCGCAAGGCGCGCTGAGCGCCAACCCCGCGTCGCGGGGCAGCAGCCCCGATCGCCTGTCGGTGGGACAATCCGCCGCTTGATCCCCGGGCGCTGCGGCGCCCGCTTCCTCACGCCGCCCCACGATGTCCGATTCCGCCTACCACCTGTTCCTGCCCTGCGCCGCCGGCGTCGAAGACTGGCTGGAGGCGGAGGTCCGCGACATCCTCGGCCCGGACGAATGCCTGGACGGGCCCAAGGCCTTCCGCGGCGGCGTGGGCCTGTACGGCACGCTGGCCGCGGTGATGCGGCTGAACCTGCACAGCCGGCTCGCGCAGCGGGTGCTGATCGAAGTGGCCCGCGAGGAATACCGCCACGAGGACGACATCTACGCCATCGCGCGCACCGTCGACTGGACGCGCTGGATCACCCCGCGCCAGACGCTGCGGGTGGACACGACGGCGCAGCGCTCGCCGCTGCACAGCCTGAACTTCGCGACGCTGCGGGTGAAGGACGCCGTCTGCGACGTGCTGCGCGAGGCCAGCGGCGAGCGCCCCAGCGTCGACACGCGCTGGCCGGACCTGCCGCTGCAGCTGCACCTCACGGAATACCTGGCGACGGTCTACGTCGACAGCTCCGGCGAATCGCTGTTCAAGCGCGGCTGGCGCGAGGACAAGGGCGATGCGCCGCTGAAGGAGACGCTGGCCGCGGCGATGCTGGCCGCGGCGGGCTGGAAGGGCACGCGCGAGGCGGGCGGCGCGCTGAGCGATCCGTGCTGCGGCTCGGGCACCATCCCGGTCGAGGCGGCGACCATCGCCTGCAACATCGCGCCGGGCATCCAGCGCCGCTTCGCCTTCGAGAAGCTCGCGCCGTTCCAGCCGCTGCTGCCGGCCTGGCGCGCGATGAAGGAGCAGGCGCGCGCCGCGGAGCATCCGCCCGAGGTCCCGATCTTCGCCAGCGACGTGTCGTTCCGGATGGTCGACTTCGCGCGCCGCAATGCCGAGCGCGCGGGCGTGGCGCAATACATCCAGTTCAACGGCGGCGATGCGCTGGAGCGTCCCGCGCCCAAGCTGCCGGCGGACATACCCGGCACGCTGATGCTGAACCCGCCGTATGGCGAGCGGATCGAGGTCCGCGGCAAGGCCGGTGCGCACCGGATGGACGGTGGCGCGCTGTCCGAGGAACGCGACGCTGGGGACGACTTCTTCCCGCGCCTGTCCGCGCACTGGAAGCGCGCCTACACGCAGCACGAGGCGGGATGGACGGCCTGGCTGCTGTGTCCGGAGATGAAGCTGCCGAGCAAGATGCGGCTGAAGGAGTCACGCCGCATCCCGATGTGGAACGGCCCGATCGAATGCCGGCTGTTCAAGTTCGACCTGGTGGCCGGCTCGGCGCGCCGGCAAAACGCCGGGACCACTGACTCCGACGAATAACTTCGCCGGGCGGGGGCCTCCTTGTTGGGGATGCGGTCACCCCCTACGATGCGATTTCTTTCCGACGGAAGGACCGAGATGATTCACGCCGAACTTGGACCCGACCTGGAGGCCATCGTGCTGGATCTGATCGAGAGCGGAAAGTATTCGTCGCGCACGCAGGTGCTGCGCGACAGCGAGGAGTTGAAGGACTGGCGGGAGGCGCAACTGCGCGCCTTCGATGCCTCGGTTGACCGAGCCGTCGCGGACATCAAGGCCGGGAAGGGCATCCCTCTGGATGAGGCCTTCGAGACTTTGCGTGCAGAGTTCCCTCTGCTGAGGCATCGCGACGAATGAAGGTCTGCCTCCAGCCGGAGGCATTGGACGACCTGCGCGACGGCGCGCGACACCGCCCGGCTACTGCGCGCCTTTGAATAGTCGAGACCGTTGACATGAACGACATCCCGTACGCGCCCCGACAGCAAGCGGAACGCTATCAGGCATTCCGCGAACTGCTGGACCGTCGCTTGGCGACACCATCGTCGGAGTACATCCCGGTGGACGAGGCCTTTGAGCAGCTCTACCGCGAATTGGGAATCGAAGCGCTAGAGGACGCTTCAGGATCCGCTGAGGGATAGCCAACCCAGCACCGCCAGCGGCGCCGTATCCGCCCGCAGGATCCGAGGACCCAGCTTCGCGGCGCTGAAGCCTCGCGCGCGGGCCGATTGCTCCTCGGCCTCGCTGAGGCCGCCTTCGGGGCCGCTGAGGACCACGATGCGTCCCGCATCGCCCGCCTTCGACGCCAGCGCCGACAAGGGCTGCGCCGCCACCGGGCTCAGCAGCCAGCGCTGTTCATCGGCATCGTCGGGCAGCTCCGCCAGCCACTGCGCCAGCGTCTTCACCGCCGCCACCTGCAGCGGTTTCGACCGCCCGCATTGCTCGGCCGCCGCGATCGCGACGCCCTGCCAGTGCGCCCGCTTCTTCTCCGCCCGATCGCCCTGCAGCCGCAGCACCGAGCGCTCGCTCATCAGCGGTTGGATCGCCACCGCGCCCAGCTCGCAGGCCTTCTCGACGATGCCGTCCATGCGGTCGTTGGCCGGCATCACGACCGCCAGCGTCACCGAGCGCTTCATCTCGCGATCGACCGGCTGCCGGGACTTGAGCGCCACGCGGACCTCGCTGCGGCCCATCGCCGTCACCGCGGCGATCCACTCGTCCCCTCCGCCGTCGAACAAGGTGACCTCATCGCCGGGCTGCAACCGCAGCACCTGCACATGGCGCGCCGCGCCGGGCGGCAGCGCCAGTTCAGCCTCGAGCGCGAGCGCGCCCAGCGGCTGCTCGACAAACAACCTCGCCGCCAAGCCTCACCCCTTGAGCTTCTGCACCCAGGCGGCGAAGGCGGTCATGACCTTGCGCAGGAAGGCTTCCGTCTCCGGCTTGGCCAGGCTGCCATCGTCCTTGAACATCTCGTTCGCGCCGCCGAGGTAGACCTCCGGCGAGGGCAGCAGCGGCGCGTTCAGGCAGGCCAGCACCTGACGCAGGTGGTGATGGGCGCCGAAGCCGCCCAGCGCGCCCGGCGACAGCGTGATCACCGCCGACGGCTTGCCGTCGAAGGCGTTGTGGCCGTAGGGCCGCGAGCCCACGTCCAGCGCATTCTTCAGCGCGCCCGGGATCGAGCGGTTGTATTCGGGGCTGACGAACAGCACGGCGTCCGCCGCCTTGATGGCGTTACGGAATTCGACCCAGGGCGCCGGCGGCTCGGCCGCCTCGTCCTCGTTGTAGAAGGGCAGCTGGCCGATCTCGACGATCTCCAGCTTCAGCTCGGCCGGGGCCAGCTGCGCCAGCGCGAGGGCCAGCTTGCGGTTGAACGAAGCCTTGCGCAGGCTGCCGACGAGTACCGCGACGCGATAGGGCGAGGACATGGATGAGCTCCCAACAAAGGAAGGACCGCCCCAGGGCGGTCCGGTTCAGTTGAAGCCCAGTGTCGCACGCAGTTCGTGGGCCGCGGCGTCGCCCTTGGTGGCGCGCACGCGGTCGATGATGTCCAGCGCCAGCGTCTGCAGCTGGTTCATGTCGCTGCACTGCTCGACCTCGAGCGCCAGCTTGTAACCCTTGAGCAGCCCCTGCTGCTTGGCGAAGGTGCTCAGCGCGGTGTAGAGCTGCGCGTAGTCGAGCGACGAGGTCGGCACCCCGGCCAGGCGCGAGGGCGCCGGCCGCGACGGCGAGGCGCCGCTCATGCGCGAGGACGGCCCCGCGCCCATCGGCGTCGCGATCGACGCCGGCCCCATGGGCCGCGACAGCGGCGCGCCGGCGGTCGCCTTCACCAACTGGTGCTGGATCAGCAGTTCCAGGTCTGCCGGCGCGGCGCCCTGCACCATCGCCACCCAGTCGGCACCGGTCTTGCTGGCGTCGATCACCAGCAGCAGATTGCGGGCCACGCGCGCCTGCACCAGCGCGCGCGACTTGATTTCCGCTCTCCCGGCCTCGGTCTTTTCGTAACGTTCTTCGAGCACGGCCTTGCCTCCTCCACAGGAGGGCGAACTTTAGGCGGACATGGGCGGGTTTCGCCCGCGAGCATTCCCGAAAACTGCTACCGACTGCTACTTTTTGTCGCGCAATTCACGGCGCAACACCTTGCCCACCGGCGTCTTGGGCAGCTCGGTGCGGAATTCGATGATCCGCGGCCGCTTGTAGCCGGTCAGGTTGGCCTCGCAGAAGGCCTTCACGTCGGCTTCGGTCAGCGCCGGGTTGCGGCGCACGATCACGACCTTCACCGCCTCGCCCGCCTTCTCGTCGGGCACGCCCACGGCCGCGCATTCCAGCACGCCCGGCATCTGCGTCAGCACATCCTCGATCTCGTTGGGATAGACGTTGAAACCGCTGACCAGGATCATGTCCTTCTTGCGGTCGACGATGCGGAAGAAGCCGCGCTCGTCCACGGTGCCGATGTCGCCGGTGCGGAAGTAGCCGTCGGCGGTCATGACCTTGGCGGTCTCGTCCGGCCGCTGCCAGTAGCCGGCCATCACCTGCGGACCGCGGATCGCGATCTCGCCGGTGCCGCCGGGGGGCACCTCGTTGCCGTCATCGTCCAGCAGCGTCACCTCGGTGCCGGACAGCGGCAGGCCGATCGAGCCGGTGTAGGCGGTGCTGTCGGTCGGGTTGCAGCAGGCGACCGGCGAGGTCTCCGACAAGCCGTAGCCCTCGACGATCGGGCAGCCGGTCTTCTCGAGCCACAGTCGGGCGGTGGCCTGCTGCACGGCCATGCCGCCGCCCACCGAGATCACCAGCCCGCTCCAGTCCACCGTGTTGAACTGCGCATGGTTGGCCATCGCCATGAAGAGCGTGTTGACCGCCGGCAGGCTGTGGATCTTGTGGTGGCTCAGTTCCTTGAACACGGCCGGCAGGTCCCGCGGATTGGGGATCAGCACATTGCAGCCGCCCACCCGCATCGACAGCATCAGGTTGGTCGTGAATCCGAAGATGTGATACAGCGGCAGCGCGCAGACGCTCATCAGCTGCTCGTCGGCGGGTTTCTTCTTCAGCGCCGGCTGGTACCAGGCCTCGCACTGCAGCGTGTTGGCCACCAGGTTGCGATGCAGCAGCACCGCGCCCTTGGACACGCCGGTCGTGCCGCCGGTGTACTGCAGCACCGCGATGTCATTGGGGCCCACCGTCGGGCGCTTGTAGGTCTGGCCGCGGCCCTTGGCGACGGCGTCGTTGAAGCGCACCGCCGACGGCAGCTCGAAGGCCGGCACCAGCTTCTTGACCTTGCGCACCACGTAGTTGACGACCATGCCCTTGGCGAAGCCCAGCATGTCGCCCATCGCCGCCAGCACGATGTGCTTGGTGGGCACGCTCGCGAGCACCTGCTGTAGCGTGGCGGCGAAGTTCTCGATGATGACGATGGCCTTGGCGCCGGCATCCTTGAGCTGGTGCTCCAGCTCGCGCGGCGTGTACAGCGGATTGACGTTGACGACGACGAAGCCGGCCCGCAGCACGGCCGCGACGGCGACCGGGTACTGCGGCACGTTGGGCATCATGATCGCGATGCGGTCGCCCTTCTCCAGGCCCAGGCCCTGCAGGTACGCGGCCAGCGCGCGCGAGGCCTCGTCGATCTGCGCGAAGCTGATCGAGCGGCCCAGCATCTTGTAGGCGGCGCGCTCGGGAAACTGCTTGAACGCGGCCTCCATCAGCTCCACCAGCGAGGGATAGACATCCGCATCGATCTCGGCGGGCACCCCGGCCGGATAGTGCTTCAGCCAGTTCTTCTCCATTGTTCTGTCTCCAAGGTACGGCGCGGATTCTCGCTGATCGCCATGCGCCCCCCATCAGGGGATTCGATAGAGCGCACAAAGTGGAGAGATGACTCCAGAACGCACCGGGAACGACCGCGATCGGTGTCGATCGCGCGTTGACGTTCAGTCATCGGCGTGCAGCGGCAGGCGCAGCAGCAGCTCGGTGCCGCCCTCGACGGCGGCATCCTCGGGCGGGCGCCAGTCGATGGCGGCGCGGATCCGCTCGGCGCGACGGCGCATGCCGCGCAGGCCATTGCCCTGGCGCAGGTCGACGGCCATGCCACGGCCGTTGTCGACGATCGACAGCAGGACCTGTCCGCGGGCCGCGTCCACCCGCGTCGAGAACCGGACCCGCGTGGCCCCCGCGTGGTGAATGATGTTGCTCAGCGCCTCCTGCACGATCCGGATCAGCTCGCGGCCGCCGGTGCCGCGCAAGGTGGGCAGCAGCGGCACGTCGGTCAGCTGCCAGTCGAGCTCCAGGCCCGCGTCCTGCAGGCGCGGCGCCATCCGGTGCCGCAGGTTGGCCAGCAGCAGCGTCAGGTCGCCGTCGGTGACGGCCAGCGCATCGACGGTCAGGCGCATCTCGCGGATGCATTCGTCGAGCTGGCCCACCAGCGCCTGCGACGGCACGCCGCGCTCCGCGCACAGGCGCGCGGTCACGAGCTGCGAGCCCAGGCCATCGTGCATCTCCTGCAGCAGGCGCTCGCGCTCCTGTGCCGCGGAACGCTGCCGCTCGCTGTCCTGCAGGTCTTCCCAGCGGTCCTGCAGTTCGCGGGTGCGCGCGTCCAGCGCCTGCTTGAAGTCGGCCGCGCTGCGCGCGCCCGAGACCAGCACCGACTTGCCGGCCGGCAGCGGACCGCCGCCCAGCTCCTGCAGGTCCAGCACCAGCTGCTTGAAACCGGCCGCGTCCGAGCGACCCTTGAGCAGCGCGCCCCGCACCTGGGCCTGGGCGGCCAGGTCGGCATCGGACAGCAGGAAGGCCGGCACCTCGACCTTCATGTTGCCGGGCAGGGCCGCGGCCAGCAGACCCTTGAGCAGCCCCTCGTGCGCCACGTTCAGCAGCACCGGCTTGGCCGGGAAGGCCTCGGCCAGCGCCGCCAGCAGGGCCGACGCGTCGGGCGTGGCTTCAGGGCGAAGCGCGAACACGGTGACGCGTGTGGCTTCGATGTCGAAGGACTTGGAAACCAGGGGCGCGTAGCCCAGGGCCACTTGGCCCAGCACGGCGTGTGTCGAGTTCATGCAGATCGGCGCATCAGGAGTTGATGTACTGGAACAGCGACATGCGCTGCACCATCGAGTAGGTTTTCAGCGCCGCATCGTAGCCCGTCTGCTGGTTCTGGAAGTCGGAAATGCCCTGGGTCATGTCCAGGTCCTCTGCGGCAGATTGCTCAGCCTGGTTGTAAACCTTGAGCGTTTGCAGCCGCGACTCGGAACCGTCCAGGTTGTTCATCTGCTCGCCGACCTGGCTGCGCACGTTGGCCAGGTTGCCCATGACGGCATCCACGTCGCGCAGGTTCATCAGGTTGCTCTGCGTGATCTCGGGCGCGGTGCGGCCGGTGGTCTTGAGCGACTCGATGGTGCGGTCCAGCACCTCGAAGAGCTTGAGGTCGGCCGTCGACGGCTTGACGCTGAAGCTGTCGCCGTCGGACGGCGTGCCGGCGACCGTCATCGCCATGCCGTCGAACTTGATGGTGTTGCCGCCGCTGTAGTTGTCGCTGGCCACCGGCACGTGGCCCTGGCTCTCGTTGAAGACGGTGTAGGTCTGCGAGGGCGCGGTGCCGCTGATGACGATGCTGTAGCTGTCGCCGGTGACCAGCGCCGGGTCGGTGACGCGGCCCGAATCGATGTAGCCGGTGGACGCCTTGCCGGTCAGCACGTTGGGCGCGGGGCCGGTCTCGAAGCTGCCGTTGCCGCTGCGCGCCTGCTCCCAGGCGGCGCGGCCGTCCACGCTCAGCGGATAGTTCTCGAGGTTGCCGGTGGTGACGCTGCCCGAGATGCCCTCGAAGCCGACGCCGCCGCCGATGCGCGCGCCGTTGGCATCGCGCTGGACCGGGTTGTCCAGGAAGGGCACGCCGGAGGTGCCCTGGCCCGAGAACAGGTAGCCGCCCGCGCCGTCGGTGCGGTTGGCGATGGCCAGCAGCTGGTCGCGCAGGCCCTGGATCTTGGTCGCCAGGCCCTTGCGCTCGGGGTCGCTGTAGCTGGCGTTGCCGGCGGCGACCAGTGTCTCGCGGATCTGCTGCATCAGCTCGTTGGCGTCGCCCAGCGCGCTCTCGGCCAGCGTCATGCTGTTGCGGCTGGCCTCCAGCGCGCGCTGGCTGGCGTCGACCTGCCCGATCGAGGTGCGCGCGCGCTCGGCCCGCGCCGCGCCGGTGGGGTCATCGCTGGCCTTCTCGACGCGCTTGCCGCTGGTCAGGCGCTGCTGCGCCTCCTGCATCTCCTGCTGGCGGCGCTGCAGCGTCGCGATGCTGGCGTCGAACATGTTGTTGGTGGCGAGTCGCATGGCGGCGTCCTTCTGGAAACGGGTCGTGCGCCGCGTCAGCGGCCGACGACGCTCAGCAATTGGTCGAACAGGCTCTGCGCGGCCTGCAGCATCTTGGCGGCGGCCTGGTAGCCCTGCTGGAACTGCATCAGCTTGGCGGCTTCCTCGTCGAGGTTGACGCCGGCCTGGCTGGAACGGGTCTGCTCCGCCGCGGAGGCCACCGTGGTGGAGACCTGCGCCAGGTAGTCCGCGCCCTGCACCCGCGACCCGATGTCGGCGATCGCCGACGCATAGGCCTCGTTGACGGTCTGGCCGCGCGAGAGCTTGCCGTCGGCCTGCAGCTGCTTGCCCAGGAAGGGCTCGCTCTGCATCGCGACGAAGGCCTTGGCGTTGCCGTTGTTGGTCGAGACCACCTGGTCGGAAACCTGCAGGGCGATCTTGTCGCCCTCGCGCGGCACGCCGTTCAGGCTCAGCTCGAAGCCCAGGTCGACGCCCGCCGCCGGATCGTTGCCGATCTTGCCGCCGGCCTTCCAGGTGCCGCTGACCGAGGTGTTGTCCGACAGCGTGATCGTGTAGTTGATGCTGTTGTCGGCGTTGACGCTGCCGAACTGCACGGTCGCCGGCTGCTTGCTCTTGTCGAACTTGTCGTTGACCGCGTAGAGCGCGTCGACGGTGGCGGTGCCCTTGTTGTTGACGTCGGTGGTGGCGATGATCGGCGAGGCCGCGGCCAGGCCCGACGGATCGTCGAGCGAGCGCTTGAAGCTGGCCGCCGCGTTGGCCACCGGCTCCAGCAGGAAGCTGTCGCCCGGCTGCATCGTGCCGCTGGTCGACAGGCTGATGCCGTAGGCCGCCTTGATCTGGTCGTTGCTCATGATCGTGGGCTGGCCGCCGGGGCGCACCGCGATCTGGTAGCTGTCGGGCGTGCCGGTCGGGTCCGGCGTGACGGTGAACGAGAGCGCCGGCACCAGCGCGCCGTCGGTGACGGTGGCGCTGACGGTGGCGTCGCCGCGGTTGGTCGACGCCGGCCGCACCGCCGGATCGGCGATGGTGAACAGCGGTCCGCCGGCCTGCGCCTTCAGGTCCAGGCCCAGGCTCTGCTGCTCGTTGACGCGGGTGGCGACCGCGGTCGCCATCTGGCCCAGCAGGTTGCGGGCGTCCTGCAGGTGGGTGTTCTGGTAACGCAGCAGCGCCGTCAGCGAGCCGCCGGTCAGCGTGCTGTCGTCCAGCGCGCGGGTGCCGCTGGTGTCGCTGATGGACAGCTGCGCGCGCGCGCCGTCGTAAGGGTCGGGCGTGACCGAGAGCTGCTGCGCCTGGCCGCCCAGCACCAGCACCTGGCCGCCACCGATGAACACGCCCATCGTGCCGTCGCGGGCGTTGGGCACGGTGCTGACCTGCACGTACTGGCTGAGCTGCGAGATCAGCTGATCGCGCTTGTCCAGCAGGTCGTTGGGCGTGTGGCTGTTGCCGGAGGCGCGCGCGATCTGGTCGTTGGCTGCGGCGATCTGCTTGGCCAGCTCGTTGACCTGCTTGACGTCGGCGTTCATGTCGCTGACGACGCCGGCCTGCAGGTCGGCCAGCTGCTGGCCGGCGCTCTGGAAACGGGAGGCCAGCGCCTGCGCCTTGCCCAGCACGACCTGGCGGGCCGAGGGGTCGGACGGGCGGCTGGCCACGTCGACCAGCGCGTTCAGGAAATCATTGGCCGACTGCCCCAGGCCGTCCGCGCCGGTGGGGAAGAGCTTCTCCAGCTGCCCGAGCTGCGCCTGCATGGTCGTGTCGGCGAAGGCCTGCGACTTGGCCGCCGCCGCCTCGCGGGTCAGAAACTCGTTGTGCGAGCGGGTGACCGTCTGCACGTTCACGCCCTTGCCGAAGTAGCCTGCGCCGGTGAACTGGCCTTCGGGCGTGGTCAGCACCACTTCCTGGCGCGAGTAGCCGGCGGTGTTCGCGTTGGCGATGTTCTGGCCGATGGTCTGCAACGCCGCCTGGTTGGCGAACATCGCGCGCATGCCCAGCGACAGCAGCGGGGAGGTACTCATCTCGGGCTCCTCGTTCCTTGGTCCTCAGCGGCGCGCGATCAGGCCAGCGCGCGCTGCACGCGCATCGTGGTGTTGATGGTGCGCGCCAGCTTGGTCGCGTAGTCGGGGTCGGTGGCGTAGCCGGCCTTCTGCAGGCCCTTGGCGAAACCCTCGGCGCTGCCGGTGTTGGCCTTGGCCACGACATCGCGGTAGCGGTCGTTGTTGCCGATCAGGCGGGCATAGTCCTTGAAGGCCTCTTCATAGCTGCCGTAGGCGCGGAACTTGGCCGTCACCTTCATCGGCTTGCCGTCGACGTACTCGGTGGTCTGCACCTCGGCGACCTTGCCGGTCCAGTTGGCGCCGGCCTTGATGCCGAAGACGTTGAAGCTGCTCGAGCCGTCCTTGTTCAGGATCTCGCGCTTGCCCCAGCCGGACTCGTGCGCCGCCTGGGCGATCATGAAGCTCGCCGGGATGCCGGTGGACGCCTGCGCGGCCTTGGCGGCGCGTCGTGCTTGAGGATGAAGTCCTGCACATGCGGCTGCACGTTCTTGACCGCCAGCTGCGGCAGCTGCTGGACCTTGGTCGCGCCCTTGGCCGTGGGCAGCTCGCCGTCCTTGACGCCGAGCTGGCGCTGCAGGTGGCGCTCGATCGCCTGCGACAGGCCGCCGGGCAGCCCGGTCATCTTGGCGGCGTACTGCTGGTCCAGCATCTCGCCGCCCATCTGGGTCGCCGAGTTGTCCATCATGCCGCTGCTCATCGTGGCCTGGCGCATGCTCTTCATGACCTCCTGCATGAAGAGGGCCTCGAACTGGCGCGCGGTCTCCTTGACCGCGGCCTTGGGGTCGCGCGACGCGGTGGACTTGAGCTGCTCGACGGAGCGGGTGTCCGAGGACAGCCCGTTGGTGGCGAAGTTCGCGCCCATGCCCAGGGCGTTGCTCAGCGGGGTGGAGAGCGCCATGTCAGATCACCTCCAGCTCGGCGTTCAGCGCGCCGGCCGTCTTCATCGCCTGGAGGATCGCCAGCAGGTCCTGCGGCGTGGCGCCCAGCGTGTTCAGCGCCTTGACGACGTCGTTCAGCCGCGCGCCCGCGGGCAGCTGGATCAGCGAGCCGGGGTCCTGCTTGATGGAGATGTCGGTCTTTTGCGTGACCGTGGTCTGGCCGCCCGAGAGCGCATTGGGCTGGCTGACCTGCGGCGTGCTGGAGATGGTCACCGCCAGGTTGCCGTGCGCGACCGCGCAGGGCTGCAGCGTGACCGCCTGGTTCATGACGACCGAGCCGGTGCGGGCGTTGATCACGATGCGCGCGGCCGGGGTCTCCTGGTCGAAGCTCAGGTTCTCCATGTCGGCCAGGAAGGCGACGCGGGCGTCCGGCGTCAGCGGCGCGCGCACCTTGACGACGCGGCCATCCAGCGCCATCGCCGTGCCTTCGCCCTTGGCCTTGTTGATGGCCTTGGCGACGGCGCGCGCGGTGCCGAAGTCGGAGCTGTTCAGGTCCAGCTGCAGCCATTCGTTCTGCTGCAGCGGCGTGGGCACGCTGCGCTCGACCAGCGCGCCGCCGGGGATGCGGCCGGCGCTCAGGTGGTTGATCTGGACCTTGGAGCCGCCCGCCGAGGCGCCGGCGCCGCCCACGATCAGGTTGCCCTGGGCGATCGCGTAGACCTGGCCGTCGGCGCCGCGCAGCGGCGTGGCGATCAGCGTGCCGCCGCGCAGGCTCTTGGCATTGCCCATGGACGACACGACGACGTCCAGCGGCTGGCCGGGCTGGGCGAACGGGGGGAGCTGGGTGGTGATCATCACGCCGCGACGTTGCGCGGCTGCATGGTCACGCCGGGCGGCAGCAGCACGCCGAACTGCTGCAGCATCGCCGTCATGCTCTGGCCGGTGAAGGGGGCCTGGGTGGTCTGGTCGCCGGTGCCGTCCAGGCCCACCACCAGGCCGTAGCCGGTCAGCGGGTTGGAGCGCACGCCCTGGACCGCGGCGACCTCCTTGATGCGCGTCGCCTCGGCGGGCGTCGCGATCGCGAGCAGCGCCATCAGCGCGAGCAGGCCGGAGGCCAGCAGGCGGGGGGAGCGGGACAGGAAGCGGGGGAAGGCGGTGGTGGGGTACATCTCGGTCACACGGTAGCCAGACTCGTGTGACCGATTGTGGGGAAACTTAAATGGGCGAAAGGTTCAAGAAGAAGCGGGATAGCCAGCCAATTCCATGCGCGTCGGCGACGGCGCCGCGGCCGCGCTGCTCGACCCGGACATTGGCGATCGCGGTCGAGGCGACCGTGTTGCCCTGGCGGATCGATTGCGGGTCGACCTGGCCGTAGAAGCGCAGCACGTCGACGTTGCTGTTGACCCCGACCTGCTTTTCGCCCGAGATCAGCAGGTGCCCATTGGGCAAGACCCCGGTGACGACGGCGGTGATGGTGCCGGAGAAGTCGTTGGTGTTCTCGTTGGTGCCCTTGCCGGTGCTCTTGTTGGACGAGGAGCCGGTCAGCTCGGCCCGGCCGCCGCCGAAGGAATTGGCCGCGATGCCGGGGATGGCGCTGACGCTGGCGCCGATGGCGCCGTTCTTGTCCAGTTCGCTGCTCGACTTCTGCGTGGCACTGACGCGCTCGACGATCTGCACGGTGACGATGTCGCCGACCAGGCGGGCGCGGTGATCCTCGAACAGCGGGCGGTAGTTGGCGTTCTGGTAGATCGCGCCGTTGTTGGCCGAGGCCGGGATCGGCTCGGGCATCTTCACCACCGGCGCGGGCTGCATGTCCACGCGCGGCTGCGGGTACATGGTGGAGCAGGCGGTGAGGGCGAGCGCCGCGGCGGCCACCAGGCTCAATCGGATCGAGGACAGGAACGAAGGCATGACAACTCCTTGAATCGCGCACGGGAAGGCGGACCTTCGCATCGTCGCCCGGGCGCTCACCGCCCGGTCCGCCGAAGAAGGGCCCCGCGACCGGTCAGATCTGCGACAGCTTCTGGAGCATCTGGTCGGTGGTCTGGATCGCCTTGGAATTCATCTCGTAGGCGCGCTGGGTCTGGATCATCTGCACCAGTTCCTCGACCACGTTCACGTTCGAGGTCTCGACGAAGCCCTGCTGCACCGTGCCCAGGCTGTTCTGGCCGGGGGCGCCGGTCTGCGGCGTGCCCGAGGCGACGCTCTCGGCGTACAGGTTGCCGCCCAGCGATTCCAGCCCCGGCGGGTTGATGAAGTTGGCCAGCTGCAACTGGCCTAGCGTCGTCGGCGTGGCGCTGGCCGCGGTGGTGACGCTGACCGTGCCGTCGGCGCCGATCGAGATCGACTTGGCGTCGGCCGGCACGATGATGCCGGGCAGCACCGTGTTGCCGTTGTTGGTGACGATCTGGCCGTTGGGATCGAGCTGGAAGCTGCCGTCCCGGGTGTAGGCGGTGGTGCCGTCGGGCATCTGCACCTGGAAGAAGCCGTTGCCCTTGACCGCCACGTCCAGCGAGTTGGACGTCTGCGTCAGGCTGCCCTGCGAGTGGCTGCGCGAGGTCGCCACCGCGCGGGCCCCCAGGCCGACCTGCATGCCGGTGGGCAGCGTGGTCTGCTCGGTGTTGTTGGCGCCGGGCTGACGCAGCGTCTGGTACATCAGGTCCTCGAAGACGGCGTGCGACTTCTTGTAGCCATTGGTCGAGACGTTGGCCAGGTTGTGGGAAATGACGTCCAGCTGGGTCTGCTGGGCTTCCATGCCGGTCTTGGCGGTCCAGAGCGAACGAAGCATCGGGGACTCCTGATTCCTGTGCGGGGCGGGCGGATCCGTTCAGCGAACGGGTCAGCTGTCGGACAGCAGCTTGGACGCTGCCTGGCCGTGGGTCTGGGCGATCGAGAGCATCTTCATCTGCTGCTCGAACTGGCGGGCGGCGGCGATCATGCCGACCATGGTCTCGACCGGGCTCACGTTGGAGCCCTCGAGCGCGCCCGACTGCAGCCGGGCATTGGGATCGGCGGGCAGCGGGTCGCCGCCGTCGGCGATGAACAGGCCGTCATCGCGGCGGGTGAAGCGCCCGTCCTCGGTGACCAGCTTGATGCGGCCGATGTTGACCGGCCGCTGGCCGTCGGACTTGGCCACCACGGTGCCGTCGTCGCCGATGGAGATCGTCGAGTTGGGCGGGACGGTGATCGGGCCGCCGTCGCCCAGCACCTGCAGGCCGTTGCGCAGGCGCAGCACGCCGTCCTGGTCCACGTCCATCGAGCCGGCGCGGGTGTAGGCCTCGGTGCCGTCCAGCGCCTGCACCGCCATCCAGGAGCGGCCCTTCATCGCGACGTCCAGGTTGCGGTCGGTCGTGGTGATCGGGCCGGCGCTCAGGTCGTGGCCGGTGGTGGTCTCCAGCGCGAAGGCGCGGGTGGAGGCGCCGTCGCCGCGGATGGGCACCGCGCGGAACGCCTGCAGCTCGGCCCGGAAGCCGTTGCTGTTGGCGTTGGCGAGGTTGTTGGAGAGCACGTCCTGGCGCGACATCGCCGCCTGGGCGCCGCTCATCGACAGGTAGATCATGCGGTCCATCGGAACTCCTCAGCGATCGGCGGTGGGGTCGGGCGCGCCGGGATCAGCGCAGGTTGACCAGCGTCTGCAGGACCTGGTCCTGCGTCTTGATGGTCTGCGAGTTGGCCTGGTAGACGCGCTGCGCGGTCATCATGTTCACCAGCTCGGAGGTCAGGTCGACGTTGGATTCCTCCAGCGCGCCGGGGGTCAGCGAGCCCAGGTTGCCGTCGCCGGGAACGCCCACCACCGGGTCGCCCGACGAATTGGTGCGCGCCCAGACATTGCCGCCCAGCGGCTGCAGGCCCTGCGGGTTGCGGAAGTTGGCCAGTTCGACCTGGCCGGCCGGCTTGGATTCACCGTTCGAGTAGCGGGCGGTGACGATGCCGTTGTCTTCCAGCTTGATGCCGACCAGCTGGCCCGGCGCGTAGCCGTCCTGGGTGAGGTCGGTGACCGCGAAGTTGGAGCCGTTCTCGGTGGCCGAACGCAGGTCGAAGCTGATGCCCTGCACCGACGGGTCGGACGGGTCGGCCGGCGGCGCCGGGATCGGCAGCGTCGGGGCGCCCTGGGCGTTCACGCCGGCGGGGATCTTCAGGTTGAGGAACTCGCTCGGGCCGGGCGAGACCGGCTTGCCGCCGGTGGGCAGGAAGGTCATCTGCGTGAACGGCGTCAGCGGATTGCCGCCGGGCTGACCGTTGTCGGTGTCGATCGGGTTGCCCTGGGCGTCGTACTGGATCGCGCTGCCGTTGGCGGTCAGGTACACGTTCCAGACGGTGTTGCCGTTGGCGTCGGCGTTGTTGGCGCGCTGGAAGTACATCGTCAGCGCGGTCGGCTGGCCCTTGGCGTCGTACACCGTCATCGAGGTGGCGTTGTTGTACGTCGTCGGGTCGTTCAGCGTGATGCCGGTCTTGTCGATCTTGGGCGAGTTGGGGTCGGCCGGGTCGGTCAGGTCGTAGGCGGCGGTCGGGCCGGCGCGGGAGTCCAGGTTGAACTCCATCTTGATGTCGCTGGTCACCTTGGGGTCGATGCCGCCGGTAGGCAGCTTCAGGCCCTGCGCCAGGCCCGGCTGGATCACGCCGTTGGCGTCGGCGGGATACCCCATCAGCTTGAGCTGGTCGTTGTTGACGATGTTGCCTTCCTTGTCGACCTTGAACTGGCCGTTGCGGGTGTACACCGTCGGGCTCTTGCCGTCGGACACCTGGAAGAAGCCGGCGCCGTTGATCGCCAGGTCCATCGGGTTCTCGGTGATCGAGATGTTGCCCTGCGTGAACTGCTGGGCCACCGTCTGGAGCTGCACGCCGATGCCCACGTCGCTGGTGCCGGCGCCGTTGAGCGAGGCGGCGTACATGTCGGCGAACTCGGCCCGCGACGACTTGGCGCCGTAGGTCTGCGAGTTGGCGATGTTGTTGCCGATGACTTCCAGGTTCTTGCTGGAAGCGTTCAGTCCGGAGAGGCCTTGTTGGAAGCTCATGGGGGTGTCCTTGGGCGATTCAGGCGGGTGATGCGGGTGTGCGGGAAGGGCGGGCCGGGGGATGCTGGGATCAGCCCAGCGCGCGGACCTTGTCGTAGTCGACCAGGCCGGAGTTCTTCAGTTCGAGCTGCAGGGTGGAGCCGCTCGTGTTGACGGCGCGCACCGTGTCGCGCATCAGGGTGGTGGCGGTGACGGCGGTGCCGCCGCTGCTGGCGGTGACGCGGTAGCTCAGGCCGGTGGTCTCGGCGGCCTTGGACGCGTCCCAGGTGTAGGACTGCATGCCGCTCTTCATCTTGCCCAGGTCCTGGGTCGAGATCACCGCGCCGGCGCCGTTGAGCACCTCCAGCTTGACGCTGTCGGCGGCGCTGCCCAGGTCGAAGTTCAGCGTGGCCTTGCCGTCGGCGACGGTGACCTTGTCGCCGGGCACGGTGACCTCGCGGCCGACCAGGCTGACGCTCTGCAGCGCCTGCATCTGGCCGAACTGGCTGGCCAGGCCCTGGATGCTCGAGTTCAGCGTGCTGACGCCGGTCACGGTCTGGATCTGCGCCATCTGCGTGGTGACCGCGGCGTTGTCCATCGGGTTCATCGGATCCTGGTTCTGCAGCTGGGCGACCAGCAGCTTCAGGAAGCGGTCCGAGGTTTCCTGCGCGCTGGTGCCGGTGGGGCTGCTGGCGCCCGTGTTCGACGCGGCGCCGGTCTTGGTGTTGGCGTTCAGGGCGGTGAAGTCCATGGGAGGCTTTCCGTGCGGGAGGTCAGGCGGGGCTCAGGCCGGCGGGCGCTCAGCCCTGGCCCATCTGCAGGGTCTTGAGCAGCAGCGACTTGGCGGTGCCCATGACCTCGAGGTTGTTCTGGTACGAGCGCGAGGCCGAGATCATGTTGACCATCTCCTCGACGCTGTTGACGTTGCTGTAGGTGACGTAGCCGTCGGCGTCGGCCAGCTGGTGGCTGGGATCGTGGACGCGGCGGCCGGGGGTCTGGTTCTCCTGGACGCCCACCACCTGCACGCCGACGTCGGTCTGGTCCATGCCGTTCTGGGCCAGCACGCTCTGGAAGACGACCTGGCGTGCCTTGTACGCCTGGCCGTCCGGACCGGCGACGGTGTCGGCATTGGCCATGTTGCTGGCCACCGCGTTCAGGCGCTGGCTCTGCGCGCTGACGGCGCTGCCGCTGATGTGGAAGATGTTGAACATCGACATGACGATCTCCTGTCCTGCGCGATCAGGCGGCGTTCGGCGACTTCATCGCGTCCAGCATCGTGCGGATGCTGCCGTTGAGGAAGCGCAGCGATGCTTCGTACTTGACGGTGTTGTCGGCGAAGCTGGCACGCTCCCGGTCCATGTCGACGGTGTTGCTGTCCATGCTGGTCATGGCGCTCAAACTGCTCTGCAGCGCGTTCTGGGTGCGCTGGGTCAGGGTCTGGTTGGAGTTCGCGGTCGTGGCGGGGGAGGTGGCCTCGCGCAGCGCCTTCGCAAAATCCATGTCCTTGGACTGGTAGCCCGGGGTGTCGGCGTTGGCGATGTTGCTGGCGAGCAGGCGCTGACGCTCCGCCCGCAGGGTCAGCGCCTGGGCCTGGAAGTTCATCGCATCGGACAGTCGGTTCAGCATGGTCATCTCCTTCGGGACGGGGCGGGTGGCGTCGGGACGCGGCCCCGGTTTGTCACGTTCGGGCATTGTGGGCAGCGGGTCCGAAAACATGAGCGCGATAAGACGGGTGATCCCGGCCCATTTCGAAGCCACCGGCGCGCCCCGGATCCGTACAGTTCCGTCCCATGCCGCAACCCTGCACCTCCTCTCACGCCCGCCACGCGCAGGCGCTGCCCGCCCTGCTGGCGGGGGCGCTGATGTCCGTGTGGCTGATGTTCGGACTGGTGGACGAGGCGGACGCCCAGACGCCGGGCGCGCCGCGCCTGCAGCTGACGATGGCGCAGCAAGGGGGCGCCGCGGCGCAGGCCGCTGCTTCCAACGGCTCCAATGGCGAACCTTCCGCGCTGGGCGCGCTCGACGCGACGCTGGAGGACCGCCTGCAGACCCTGGCCATGGCCGGCGCCCGCCAGGTCGCGCCCAACCAGGCCCGGGTCGAGGTGGAACTCGGCCGGCTGGACCCGCGCCTGCGCCTGGCGCCGTGCGCGCAGATCCAGCCCTATTTGCCGCCGGCACCCGGATGTGGGGGCGCACCCGCCTGGGCCTGCGCTGCCTGGCCGGGGTCACCAAGTGGAATGTGACGCTGCCGCTGACCATCAAGGTCTACGGCCAGGCCTTCGTCGCCGCCGCCGACCTGCCGGCCGGGACCCTGCTGACTCAAGAACAGCTGCGGCTGGCCGAAGTCGACATTGCCGGCGAAGCTGGCGCCATCTATACACAAGCGGAAGGCTGGCTCGTCGCCAACTGGCCCGGCCGTCGCGGCCGGCGAGGCGCTGCGGTCGGCCGACCTCAAACTGCGCCAATGGGTGCAGCCGGGCGACCGGGTGCAGGTCATGGCGACCGGCAACGGCTACGCGGTCGCGGGCGAAGGCCAGGCGATGGGCGTGGGCCTGGAAGGCCAGGATGTCCGTGTACGCTTCGACAATGGCCGCATGGTCACCGCGCGTACCGTGGGTGAACGCAAGGTGGAGGTGGTACTGTGACGCCCTTCACCGAGCGATCTGTCGATTTTGTGAAGCTCGCCCCTCAAGTTCCGCCCAGACGGGTCGAAATACCCGGTACTGGAAGGGGTCCGGAAGTCCTCGGGCCCATGGAGATTTGCCATGAAGATCGGTAACAACGCTGACCTGAACGCCTACTCGAAAGTGGGCGGGACCACCACCGGGACCCCCGAGGCCGGTGCGGCCAAGGCTGGAAAGGCCGGAACGGCCGCGTCCGGCGAGGGGTCCAAGGTCGAGCTGTCGAGCGCCGCGAGCAGCCTGATCGCGGGCGCCCCCGACGACGGCAGCTTCGACGCGGAAAAGGTCGCACGCATTGCCAGCGCGATCGAGAAGGGCGAGTTCAAAATCAACGCCGATGCGATCGCCGACAAGCTGATCGCCAACGCGGCCGAGATGCTGGGCCGCACGCAGCCTTCGCACTGATTCGCTCAATCGTAAAAAGCTGAGCTGAAGCGACCAAAGACCAAGCTTTTCCGGTGATGCCATGACCGCCACGCCTTTGAACTCGACCCCCGTCGACCTGGAGCAGCCGCTGCAGGACGTCGAAAGCTGCCTCAACCTGCTGGGCGAGGCGCTGCATCGACGTGACTCCCAGGCGATCGAGTTGCACGCGGCGTCGCTGCATGCGGCCCTGGCTCGCGCCATCGAACAGTTCAGCGCCGCCGCTCGAACCGGCACGGTGCCGGCAGGCCTGCGGACCCGCTTGATGCAGGCAGGCGGCCGCGTCGCCGCCCAGCGCGAGTCGCTGGCCCGCGCCACCGCGGCGCTGGACCGCGCCATCGACGTGCTGATGCCCGGGGAACCGAGCGGGCTGTACGGCGCGTCCGGGAAGAACGAGCGCAAGTCGGCCTTGGGTGGGGCGATCCAGGCCTGAATTTCAGAGCTTCGGATGAAGAAGGCCACGCGGATGCGTGGCCTTTTTGCGTTTGGAAGCGCCGGTGGCGTTTGGGGAGCGCCCGTGGCGTCCGGGCGACCGCCCACCTGCATCGACCGGGGCGTTGGCCGCCGAGGCATGGGGCCCCCGCGGCAAGCGCGGAAACCCCACGCCTCACCGTCCCCAACCATCACCGTCCTTCGACCACCGGGGACGGTGGACTGCGGGGGAGTTTAGGGAGTGGGCGGGGGGCTGGAGTCAGGTCGGCGTGCGGGTGGCCTTGCGGCGCAGGCAGTCCAGGTAGGCGTGGCCGTCCGGGGGCAGGCCGCTGCGCTGTGAACTCCAGATCATCTCGCCCAGGCATTCCATCGCTTCGTGATGGGCCTCGTGCAGGGACTGGCGGCGCGCCGCCAGCAGGTCCAGCGCCTGGCGCACCCCCGTCGGCTGGTCGATCTGGTGCTGCTCGATCAGGCTCAGGTGCATGGACAGGTGCAGGAAGGGATTCGTGCGGCCGTCCTCGACCGTGTAGACCGCCGCCAGCGCGGCATCCTCGTCCGCCAGTTCGTCGTGGTACTCGGGATGCTGGGCGATCCAGTCGGAAGCGATGGCCTCCATCGGCGTGAGCGGCAGGCCGTCGCGCTGCTTGCGGTAGGCCTGGCAGAAGAAGCGCCGGACCTCGAGTTGGGAAGGAGCAAACATAAGAGCGCGATTCTCGCCGCAGGCCTCAGGCCTTGCCCGGCTGGGGCTGATCGGGAGCGCCGGCCGGCACCGGCGCCGTGCCCGGCGCCAGGTGCGGCTCCTGCCACGGGTTGCGCCCCTTGCCCTCGGCCAGCGCCTTGCGCTCGGCCGCCAGGCGTTCCTCCAGCTGCTCGCGGCCGCGCTTGGACATCGCGATCAGCGTGTCCAGGTCGCCGCGGTGCGGGCGCATCGCCTCGGTCTGCTCGACGGAGTGGCGCCGGAAGCGCCAGGCCATCTGCCGCGCCGCGTGCGGTTCCCAACCGAGCTGCTGCAGCACGCTGCGCCCGCTCATGAGCGCGGAGTCCAGCGTCTCGCGCTCGATGAGCTCGACGCCCAGTTCGCGCAGCGCGTAGTAGTGCTGGACGTTGCGCGCCCGCGCCACGATGGTCAGGTGCGGGAAGTGCTGCCGCGCGATCTCGGCGATCTTGACGCTGTGGTTGAAGTCGTCGACCGCCAGCACCAGCACGTGCGCGCGCTCGGCGCCGGCGATGCGCAGCAGCTCCAGCCGCGTGGCGTCGCCCCAGAAGACGCGCCAGCCGAAGCGCCGCAGCGATTCGACGGTGTCGGCATCATGGTCGAGCACGGTCGCCGAGATGCCGTTGGCGAAGAGCATCCGGCCCACGATCTGCCCGTAGCGGCCGAAGCCCGCGATGATGACCTGCGAGTCCTGCGGCTCGGTGAGCTCGTGCGGCGACTTGCGCTCGACTGCCCGGCACGCCGCTGCGCCCAGGCCAGCAGCGCCGGGGTGAGCGCCAGCGAGAGCGCCACCGCCGCCACCAGCACCGAGCGCTGCGCCGCGTCCAGCAGCGTGGCCTGCTCGGCGAGCTGGAAGACGACGAAGCCGAATTCGCCGCCCTGCGCCAGCAGGATGACGAAGACCGCGCGCTCCGGCTTGGGCAGGCCCATCGCCCGGCCCAGCACCGCCAGCACCAGGCCCTTGCACAGCCACAGCGCGGCCAGCAGGCCCAGCACCGCCAGCGGCTTGTGCCACAGCACCGTCAGGTCCAGGCCCATGCCGACCGCGATGAAGAACATGCCCAGCAGCAGGCCCTTGAAGGGCTCCAGGTCGGCCTCGAGCGCGCGGCGGTACTCGCTTTCGGCCAGCAGCACGCCGGCGGCGAAGGCGCCCAGCGCCATCGACAGCCCGGCCTTCTGCATCAGCATCGCCGCCGCCAGCACCAGCAGCAGCGAGGCGGCGGTGAAGATCTCCGGCGTGCCGCTGCGCGCGATCCAGCGCAGCAGCGGCCGCAGCAGCAGCCGGCCGCCGAGCACGATCAGCACCAGCGCGCCCAGCGCCAGCCAGATCCTGCCGCCCGAGTGGCCGCCGGCGGGCCGGCCCTGGCTGGCCAGGATGGGCACCAGCGCCAGCACCGGGATCGCGGCGATGTCCTGCAGCAGCGCCACGCTGATGACGCTCTGCCCGGCGCGGGTGTTGCCCAGGTTCTTCTCGCTGAGCGTGGCCAGCGCCACCGCCGTCGACGACATCGCCAGGCCCAGCGCCGCGATCACGGCGGCATGCCAGTCGGCATCGAGGAAGAACGAGGGGATCAGCAGCAGCGCCGCGCAGCCCAGCATCTGCGCCGAGCCCCAGCCGAAGATCGGCCGGCGCATCGCCCACAGCCGCTTGGGCTCCAGCTCCAGGCCGACCAGGAACATCATCAGCACGACGCCGAACTCGCCGATCTCCAGGACCGTGGCGGGCTGGCTGATCAGCCCGAGCACCTGCGGCCCGAGCAGCACGCCGGCGACGAGGTAACCCAGGATCGAGCCCAGTTTCAGGCCGCGCGCCAGCGGCACCGCGAGCACCGCGGCGGTCAGCAGCACCAGCGGCGTGAGCAGCCAGTTGCCGTGCGCGCCATGGGCCGCCGCATCGGTGGCGCTCACGGCGGAGGTCACGGCAGCAGAAGCGGCGGCGGAAGCGGCGCCCATCGCGGCGGAGGCCGCGGCCATCGGGGAAGCGATGTCCATCAGACCGGCGCTCCTTCCTCGCGCACCGGGCGCTCGTCGTCGGGCACCGCCTCCTGGGCGGGCTCGGGCTGGCGCTCGCACCACTCGGGCAGCGCGCGCAGGCCGTCGACGAAGGCCTGGACATGGGCCTGGACCTGCTCCGCGCTGGCCTTCTGCGCGCCGTGCAGCACCAGCGGCGGCAGGAAGCGCATGCCGCACAGCGCGGCCGTCTGGGCGTAGGGCAGCAGGAAGTCGCCGACCGGATGGCGGTTGTAGCCGTCGGCGCTGTAGGAATGGGCGCTGCCGCCGGCCGAGGTCACCAGCCACAGGTCCTTGCCGTGCAGCGCGTGGCCGGTCTGGCCGTAGGCGAAACCGACGCTCAGCACCTCGTCCACCCACAGCTTCATCAGCGCCGGCATGCCGTACCAGTGCAGCGGATGCAGCCAGACCAGCAGCTCGGCGTCGCGCAGCGCCTCCTGCTCGGCGGGGGTGTCGATCGCGTAATCGGGATAGAGCGCGTAGAGATCGCGCACGCGGACGTTGGACAGGCCCTGGGCCGCGGACAGCATCGCCCGCGTGACGCGGGAATGGGCGAGGTCCGGGTGCGCGGCCAGGAGGAGGATGGACGGAGGGGCGCTCATGGCGGCGGATTTTGCGGTATCGCATAACATCCCGCGCACCTCATCGAGGAGAGGAGAGGCCATGCCGGTGATCCTGGTCGCCAACCCCAAGGGCGGCGTTGGCAAGAGCACGCTCGCGAGCAACCTCGCGGGCTTCCTGGCCCATCGCGGCCATGCGGTCATGCTGGGCGACATTGACCGGCAGCAATCCTCGGCCCGCTGGCTGGCGCAGCGACCCGCCGCGCTGCCGGCGATCCGCGGCTGGGAACTGGCGTCCGCCGAACAGCTGCGCACCCCCAAGGGGGTGTCGCACGCGGTGCTCGACACCCCCGCCGGACTCCACGGGAAGAAGCTGGCGCAGGCGCTGAAGGTGGCCGACCGGGTGCTCGTGCCGTTGCAACCCAGCCTGTTTGACATCCAGGCGACATACGACTTCGTCCGCGAACTGCAAGATGCGGCCCGGGATCGCGACGGGCCGGCCGGCAGGCCGACATCGCCCTGGTGGCGATGCGGGTGCGCGAGGGGACGCTGTCGCAGCAGCAACTGCATCAGTTCATCGAGCAGCTCCGGCTGCCGCTGCTGGCCGAGCTGCGCGACACCCAGAACTACGTGCAGCTGGCCGCCCGCGGCTTGACGCTCTGGGACATCGCCCCCGGCCGCGTCGCCCGCGATCTGGCGCAGTGGGAAGGCCTGTGCGCCTGGCTGGAGCGGCCGGTCAGGAACGGGAAGGACGGCAAGGACTGACGCCGGCGTCCATCCCGCTCCCGCCGGCGCCGACCCCATCGGAATCACGTCGGAACGAGAGGAGACCGGGATGCGGATGTTCGAGAAGCTGGAAGACCTGGCGCCCCTGGTGGGGCAGGAGATCGGCGTGTCCGATTGGATCGCGGTGGATCAGCCCCGCATCCAGGCCTTCGCCGATGCGACCGAGGACCAGCAGTGGATCCACACCGACCCGGCCCGCGCGGCCGCCGGCCCCTTCGGCACCACCATCGCGCATGGTTTCCTGACGCTCAGCCTGCTGCCGCGCTTCTATGAGACCGCCTTTCGGGTGAGGGAGGTCCGGATGGGCATCAACTACGGCCTGGACCGGGTGCGCTTCCCGGCGCCGGTGCCGGTGGACAGCCGGCTGCGCGGGCGTTTCGTGCTCAAGCGGCTGGAGCTCATCGAGGGCGGGGTGCAGATGATGGTCGAGGTCACCGTCGAGCGCGAGGCCGGCGGCAAGCCGGTCTGCATCGCCGAATCGCTGACCCGGCAGCACCGCTGACGCGCACGGCCTGCGCCCGCGGACCACGGGCGCCAATCGCCCCGGCGTGACATTTCGATCATTTCCGAAGCGCGTTTTTTCGGCTGTCACACTCGATGCGGTGCAGTCACGGCCGGGCACCCAGCCGGGCGAATACAGATTCTTTGGTTTGCCTATAGAACTTTCTATTGGTGGCGATGCCACCGTAAGGGGGAGTGCCGGTGGCTGAGGGCACGCCTATGATCGCGCCCTAGTTCAAAAGTCATTCGGGACGGCGGGCCAGGAAGCCTGTCGCCGCAGTCCGACCATCCAAGGAGACACGCCCGTGAGGGTTCTGCTGATCGACGATCACCCGCTGATCCTGGCCGCGCTCCAGACTGTGATTCAAGGTCTGGGCGAAGACGTTCAGGTGCTGGGCGCCGACAGCGCGGCTCAAGCCCGCGACACGCTCAAGGCGCGCCAGGACTTCGACCTGGTGCTGCTGGACCTGAACCTGGGCGATGCCAGCGGCTTCGACGTGCTGGAGGAGTTCCGCTCCCAGTACCCGGCGCTGCCCGTGGTGGTGATTTCCGCCTCCGACCGCGCCAGCGACGTGATCCGCGCGATCGACCAGGGCGCGATGGGCTTCATCCCCAAACGCACCGGCAACGACGTGCTGGCCCAGGCGCTGAAGCTGGTGATGTCGGGCGGTATCTACGTGCCGCCGATGTCGCTGGGCTCGGACAGCGCGCCGGAGCCGGAACCGGTGGCCGTCGCCGAGAGCGCGGCGCACGGCAACTCGAGGCTGCACCAGGTCCAGGCGCTGGCCAGCCAGGCGGGCTACCAGACCACCGCGGGCCTCGAAAGCCTGCAGCTGACGCCGCGCCAGACCGACGTGCTGGCGCTGCTGCTCCAGGGCAAGCCGAACAAGATCATCGCGCGCGAACTGGGCGTGTCGGTGGAGACGATCAAGGACCACGTCGCCGCGGTGCTGAAGGCGCTGGGGGTCAGCTCTCGCACGCAGGCCGTGCTGGCGGTGGGCCAGATGGTGCAGCGCCAGCCCAACGCGGCGTTCACCACCTTCCGCTGAACGCGGCACGACCGCCTCCTCCGCAACGCCGGGCTTGTCCCGGCGTTCTGCATTCTGGAAGCTGGCACCCGGCGCCAGCGGTGACGGCGATCCTCCGGCGGCCCTCAGCTCGGCGAGTAGGCCAGCCGCACGTAGATCGGCGCGAAGGCCTCGGCCTGCGTGATCTCGACCAGGCGCTCCCGCGCCAGCTCGAGCATCGCGATGAAGGACACCACCAGCACCTGCGAGCCCTTGTCCAGCTCGAACAGGTCCTCGAATTCGACGAAGCGCTGCCCCTGCAGCTTGCGCAGCAGGTGCGACATGTACTCGCGCACCGACAGCTGCTCGCGGGAGATCTTGTGGTGCTGGCTCAGCTTGGCGCGGCGCATCAGCTCGGCCCAGGCCGCGCGCAGGTCGTCGACGTTGACGTCCGGCAGTCGCGGCGCCAGCGACTGCTCGATGTGGATCTGCGCCCGCAGGAAGTCCCGGCCCAGCACCGGCATCTGGTCCAGGCGCAGCGCGGCCTGCTTCATCTGCTCGTACTCGAGCAGCGCCGCACCAGCTCGGCCCGCGGGTCCTCGGGCTCGGCGCCGTCATCGGTCTTCTTGGGCGGCAGCAGCATCCGCGACTTGATCTCGATCAGCATCGCGGCCATCAGCAGGTATTCGCTGGCCAGCTCGAGGTTGTGCTTGCGCAGCTGCTCGACGTAGCTCAGATACTGCTTCGTGACCTCGGCCAGCGGGATGTCGAGGATGTTGAAGTTCTGCTTGCGGATCAGGTACAGCAGCAGGTCCAGCGGCCCTTGGAAGGCCTCGAGGAACACCTCCAGCGCGTCCGGCGGGATGTAGAGGTCCTGCGGCAAGGCGAACAGCGGCTCGCCATACAGCCGCGCGACGGCGACGTGATCGACCGTCTCGGGCGTGGAAGCGTCACCGCCCTGATCCACCGGGGTGTCCGGCAGCGTCAGGGCGGTGTCCGAGGAATCGTCGGCGTGGCTCACGCGGGGAACGCGGCTCGGCGTGGCGACGGACGGGGCCGGCGGCTTACTCGGACTTGGTCTGGTAGACGTAAGGCTGCTGGGACACGCGGGCCTGGTTGTAGCCGGCCTGGGCCTGGCGGTCCTGCTCCCGGTCCCACAGCAGCGCGCGGCCGGCGCGCTGTTCGGCTTCCAGCGTGGGCTTCTTGGCCTTCAGCTCATTGATGAACTGCGTGGCTTCGGATTCGTATTTCTTCCAGAACAGCGGCATGGTCGTCTCTTGATCGGGGATTCGAAAACTGGGGCGGATTCTAGGCGGTCGGTCGCGGCGCAGGCCGTGCTCAACGCACGCGCATGCCGGGCTGGGCGCCCGGGAAGGGCTCCAGCACGAAGATGCCGGGGTGGGCCTTTTCGTCGGCGTGGCTGGCGGCCAGCACCATGCCCTCGGAGACGCCGAACTTCATCTTGCGCGGCGCCAGGTTCGCGACCATGACGGTGAGCTTGCCTTCGAGCTGCTCCGGCTGGTAGGCGCTGCGGATGCCGCTGAAGACGTTGCGCAGCCGGCCCTCTCCGGCGTCCAGCGTCAGGCGCAGCAGCTTGTCCGACCCCTCGACCAGCTCGGCCTTGACGATCTTCGCGATGCGCAAGTCGACCTTCGCGAAGTCGTCGATCTTGATCTCGGGCGCGAGCGCCTCGCCACCGGGCACGACCTGGGGCGGCGCGGGCGGCTCGAACAGCGCCTCCAGCAGCTTCGGGTCGACGCGCTGCATCAGGTGCTCGTAGCCGCCGATGCGGTGGCCGCCCAGCGTGCGGTCGGCGTCGGCGAAGCTCATCGGCGCGACCTGCAGGAAGGTCTCCACCTTGGCCACCAGCGCCGGCAGCACCGGCTTCAGGTAGATGGACAGCAGGCGGAAGGCCTCGATGCAGACGGTGCAGACGTCCTGCAGCACCTGGTCCTTGCCCTCGAGCTTGGCCAGCTCCCAGGGCTTGTTCTGGTCCACGTACTCGTTGACGCGGTCGGCCAGCAGCATGATCTCGCGCAGCGCCTTGCCGAACTCGCGGGTCTCGTAGAGTTCGACGATCGTGCCCTTGTGCGCGCGCAGGGCGTCCAGCAGCGTCAGGCCCTCGACGCCGACATCGGCCGACAGCTGGCCGCCGAAGCGCTTGGACAGGAACCCCGCCGCGCGGCTGGCGATGTTGATGTACTTGCCGACCAGGTCCGAGTTGACGCGGGCGACGAAGTCGTCGGGATTGAAGTCGACGTCCTCGACCTTGCTGTTGAGCTTGGCGGCCAGGTAGTAGCGCAGCCACTCGGGGTTCATGCCCAGCGACAGGTACTTCAGCGGATCCAGGCCGGTGCCGCGGCTCTTGGACATCTTCTCGCCGCCGTTGACGGTCAGGAAGCCATGCACGTACACATGGTTGGGCGTCTTGCGGCCGCTGAAATGCAGCATCGCCGGCCAGAACAGCGTGTGGAAATAGGTGATGTCCTTGCCGATGAAGTGGATCTGCTCGGTCGACTCGTCCTTCACGAACGCGTCGAAGTCGCGGCCGGTTTTGGCGAAGTAGTTCTTCAGCGAGGCCAGGTAGCCGATCGGCGCATCCAGCCAGACGTAGAAGTATTTGCCCGGCGCGTCGGGGATCTCGATGCCGAAGTAGGGCGCGTCGCGGCTGATGTCCCAGTCGCCCAGGCCGCCGTTGCCGTCCTCGTCCTTGGCGAACCATTCCTTGATCTTGTTGAGCACTTCCGGCTGCAGCCGGCCCGGCGCCTGCGTCCACTGCTCGAGGAACTCGACGCAGCGCGGGTCGGACAGCTTGAAGAAGTAGTGCTCCGAGCTCTTCATCACCGGCGTCGCGCCGGTCAGCACCGAGAACGGGTTCTTCAGCTCGGTCGGCGTGTAGACCGCGCCGCAGACCTCGCAGGAGTCGCCGTACTGGTCCTTGGCGCCGCACTTCGGGCACTCGCCCTTGATGAAGCGGTCGGGCAGGAACATCGACTTCTGCGGATCGAAGAACTGCTCGATGGTCTTCACCGAGATCAGCTCGTTGGCGCGCAGCGCCTTGTAGATCTCCTTGGACAGCTCGTGGTTCTCGGCGCCGTCGGTGGAGTGCCAGTTGTCGAAGCTGATGTGGAAGCCGTCCAGGTACTTCTGGCGGCCCGAGGCGATGTCGGCCACGAACTGCTGCGGGCTCTTGCCCGCCTTTTCCGCGGCGATCATGATCGGCGCGCCGTGCGCGTCGTCGGCGCAGACGAAGTGCACCTCGCTGCCCTGCATCCGCTGGAAGCGCACCCAGATGTCGGCCTGGGTGTATTCCATGATGTGGCCAATGTGGAAGTTCGCATTGGCGTAGGGAAGGGCGGTGGTGACGAAGAGCTTGCGTGTCATGGCGCGATGGGGGCGGTGGTCCCGCCGGGCGCAGTCGGGCGAAATGCCCAATCGGCGGCGTCCGGGGGAACCGGCGATTTTAGGCGTCGGAAGCGCGGGCCGCGTAACGCTGGGCGAGCCATGAGCACAAGATCAGCTGCAGCTGGTGATAGAACATGATCGGCAGGACGATCACGCCCACCGCCGGATGCGCGCCGAACAGCAGCTTGGCCATCGGCACGCCCGAGGCCAGCGTCTTCTTGGAACCGCAGAAGACCGCGGCGATCTCGTCCTCCACCGGCAGCCCCATCGCGCGCGCCGCCAGGCGGCTCAGCACGATCACCGCGCCGAGGAACAGCGCGGCGCCGAGCGCCGCCTTGACCAGCAGCTCCGCGCCGTGGTCGCGCCACAGGCCCGACGCGACCGAGTCGCTGAAGGCCGACAGCACCAGCAGGATGATCACCCAGCGGTCGACCAGCGAGATGCGGGACTTGTGGCGCGTGTGGAAGCCCAGCAGCAGCGGCCGCAGCAACTGGCCGGCCACCAGCGGGAGCAGCAGCAGCTGGGTGAGCTTCCAGACCGCCTCGCCGAAGGGCAGCGTCGCGCCGCTGGTGCCCGCCATCACCGCCACCAGCAGCGGCGTGAGCACGATGCCCAGCAGGCTGGAGACGCTGGCGTTGAAGATCGCGGCCGGCACGTTGCCCTTGGCCAGCACCGTCATCGCGACCGAGGACGAGATCGTCGACGGCAGCGCGCACAGGTAGGCGAAGCCCAGCGCCAGGTCGGGCGGCAGCCAGCGGCCGAACAGGGCGGTGAAGCCCCACCACAGCAGCGGGAAGAGCGCGTAGGTGCTCAGTTGCACCAGCACATGGACGCGCCACTTGAGCGCGCCGTCGCGCAGCGCGGCGGTGGACAGTCCGAGGCCGGTCAGGAAGAACACCAGCGCCACGCCCCAGTTGCTGACGACCTCCAGCCGCAACCAGCCGCCGCTGCGGCCCAGTTCCGGCCAGGCGCTGGCGAGCGCCACCGCGCCGACCAGCGCCAGCAGGAACCATTCCTTTCGGACCCAGGACCGGATGCCCATTCCCAACCTTTCACCGGCGCGGCCGGCCTGTCGTCCCCAATGGGGAAAACAGGGACTCTAGCGGGACCGCAGCTTGCCCACCTGTCTTCAGGCTGGCTCGGCGGCCGATTTCTCTGCCCGCCCGAACGCTGGGCGCCCCGGATGTCGGATTCGTGACGCAAGCCGGTGCGTTCATGACGGCAATCGCACGACACGATCGGGCGCGGCGCGAACTGGACCGATGGACTTGTAACGGCGCCACGCCCATTTGCGGTCCGGTCCGCCCCGCGGATCCCTCGCCGGTGGGGTGTCGGACCTCGTCCGCCGGTTCAAGGACTCCCGCTAAGGCGTTGATTTGAAAGACCCCTGGAAACTATCCACCGGCGCTGTGGATAACTTTGTGGGAAACCCCTCCGCGAGCGCTCTAAACCCTTGATCGACGGTCGCCTGAGGTTCCGTGCCTCTTTTCTGGGCAGGCGAAAACGCGTCATATGAATCAATGGCTTAGCCGCGGCTGGCCGGTCGTGTCTGCTGCGCCGCAGCAGGACGGTTCGACGAATCGCGAGAGCGCCTCAATGGGGATAAGTCAAGCCCCGCATCCACGATTTTTGGGTTGACAACACGTCGGTGACGCTGGAAGAAGCGACCCGCCAGTCGCCATCGGCCTCCGCCGGAGGAGGGATCTATCCCCGCCTCCTGTGGACAAGCATGTGTGTCTCCTGGCGACGGCGCTTGCAAGTGCTTGTCACACGTGGTGTTTCAGTGGTCTGCTCGAAATCGAGGCAGCGTCGACCCGATGTGACAGCGCGCGCGGCGCCGGATGACAGCGGCTGAAGCCCGCATGACGGCTCGCGGGCCGATGCAGCCTGGGCAGGCCCCTAAAAGGAGGGCCTCGGCGCACCGCTAAAATCCGCGACTTTGCAAACGCATCCCCCAAATTTTTCATGACGCAGGCAGTGGCGGGCAATCTGTCGGGGCGGTCGGCCGCCGGCAAGACTCCGGAACTTTTTGAACTGAAGAGCGCCTCGCTGAGCCTGCTCGCCCTCGTCCTGAAGACGGCCGACCCGGCCGCGCTCGACCAGGAGCTGACCGCGAAGCTGGGCGAAACGCCCGACGCCTTCCATCACGACCCCTTGCTGCTGGACCTGAGCCAGCTGCCGGCGATCGACGCGGCCGAGACCCGATCGGCGCCCGTGGCTGACAGCGTGGCCGAAGCCGTGGTCGGCGCCGAGGAGGCCAGCACCGCCGCGAGCGAGGCCCAAGGCCAGTTGAGCCTGGACGACGCCGCGACCGAGTCGCCCGCCGACGCCCCGTCGACCACCCCGTCGACCACCCCGGTTGCGCGCGTGGACCTCGCCGCGCTGCTGCCGCTGCTGCGCCGCCACCGGCTGCAGCCGGTCGGCGTGGTCGGCGCCAACGCGGCGGAACTGGCGCAGGCGGCTGGGCTGGGCCTGGCCGAGGCGCCCGACGAGCCGGTGCGCGCCGAACGCGAGCCGCGGGTGCAGAAGGTCGTGCAGCAGGTCGTCAAGGAAGTGGTGGTCGAGCGCCAGGTCGAGGTGGCGGTGCCCGCGCAGGCCGCGCCGACCGTCTACGTCGACAAACCGCTGCGCTCGGGCCAGCAGGTCTACGCCAAGGGCGCCGACCTGGTCGTGCTGGCGGCGGTGAACCACGGCGCCGAGGTCATCGCCGACGGCAGCATCCACGTCTACGCGCCGCTGCGCGGCAAGGCGATCGCGGGCGCGCGCGGCAACGCGCAGGCTCGGATCTTCGCGCAGCAGCTCGAGGCCGAGCTGATCGCCATCGCCGGCATCTACCGCACCAGCGAGAACCCGCTGCCCGACAACGTGCGCGGCAAGGCGGCGCAGGTCCGGCTCGACGGCGAGAAGCTCCTGATGGAGCCGCTGGGCGCATGAACCATCCCGGGCGCCAGCCGCTTGCGGCCCCCTTGATTTCCCCCGACATGGGCGGCGGTCCCCGCGACCGCCGCACCGATGACGCTTGAGCTGCGACGACAGCGACCGACACATTGAAAGGACCTCGACCCATGACCAAGATCGTTGTGGTGACCTCCGGCAAGGGCGGCGTGGGCAAGACCACGACCAGCGCCAGCTTCGCCACCGGCCTCGCGATGCGCGGCTACAAGACCGCGGTGATCGACTTCGACGTCGGCCTGCGCAACCTCGACCTGATCATGGGTTGCGAGCGCCGCGTGGTCTACGACCTGATCAACGTGATCAACGAGGAGGTCAAGCTCGGCCAGGCGCTGATCAAGGACAAGCAGCTGGACAAGCTGTTCATCCTCGCGGCCTCGCAGACGCGCGACAAGGACGCGCTCAAGCAGGAGGGTGTCGAGCGCGTGCTGGAGGAGCTCAAGGCGATGGAGTTCGACTACATCGTCTGCGACTCGCCGGCCGGCATCGAGACCGGCGCGCTGATGGCCATGCACTACGCCGACGAGGCGCTGGTGGTGACCAACCCCGAGGTCTCCTCGGTGCGCGACAGCGATCGCATCCTGGGCATGCTCAACAGCAAGACCAAGCGCGCGATCGAGGGCAAGGAGCCCGTCAAGGAACACCTGTTGATCACCCGCTACAACCCCAACCGGGTCGAGGGCGGGCAGATGCTGTCGCTGGAGGACATCCACGAGATCCTGCGCACGCCGCTGATCGGCGTGATCCCGGAGAGCGAGGTCGTGCTGCAGGCGTCCAACCAGGGCCTGCCGGCGATCCACATGAAGGGCACCGATGTGGCCGAGGCCTACTCGGACGTCATCGCGCGCTTCCTCGGCGAGGACAAGCCGATGCGCTTCGTCGAGGCCGTCAAGCCGGGCTTCTTCAAGCGCCTGTTCAGCCGCTGACATCCACCGGGAGAAACCATGGGATTCATGTCCTTCTTCCTGGGCGAGAAGAAAAGCACCGCCAGCGTCGCCAAGGAGCGCCTGCAGCTGATCCTCGCCCATGAACGCAATGGTCGCGGCGCGAGCCCCGACTACCTGCCGCAGCTGCAGCGCGAGCTGCTGGCGGTGATCTCGAAGTACGTCTCCATCAATCCGGACGACATCAAGGTCCACATGGAGCGGCAGGACGACCTCGAGGTGCTCGAGGTCAAGATCGAGCTGCCGGAGATCCGCAAGGCCTGATCGGGGGACCCGCGGCAGCGCCCGTGTAATCCCCTATGCCGGAATCCGCCTCGCGTCACTAGGGTGACGCGAGGCGCCCGGAGCCGTCGATAGACTGACCTGGACAGCCGACAACAATATCCAGGAGACGACATGGCACTGATGGGCCAGATGATGTCGATGCCGCTGCTGATCTCGTCGGTGATCCAGCACGCGGCGCGGCATTCCGGGGATACCGAGATCGTCAGCAAGCGGGTCGAGGGCGACCTGCACCGCACCACCTGGGCGGCGGTCGAGTTCCGGGCCCGCCAGCTCGCGCAGGCCTTCGCGCGGCTGGGGCTGGCGCCCGGCGACCGCGTCGGCACGCTGGCCTGGAACGGCCACCGCCACCTCGAGCTCTACTACGGCACCTCCGGCTCGGGCCTGGTCTGCCACACCATCAATCCGCGCCTGTTCCCCGAGCAGATCGCCTGGATCGCCAACGACGCCGCCGACCGCGCCCTGTGCTTCGACCTGAGCTTCCTGCCGCTGGTCGAGAAGCTCGCGCCGCAGCTCGGCCAGGTCCGCCACTTCATCCTGATGACGGACCGCGCCCACATGCCGGTGGAGTCGTCCATCCCCGACCTGCGCTGCTACGAGGACCTGGTCGAGGCCGAGGACGGCCGCTACGTCTGGCCCGAGTTCGACGAGAACACCGCGTCCAGCATCTGCTACACGAGCGGCACGACCGGCCATCCCAAGGGCGCCGTCTACAGCCACCGCAGTTCGGTCCTGCATGCCTATGGCGCGGCGCTGCCCGACGCGATGGCCTGCTCGCGCCGCGACGTGATCCTGCCGGTGGTGCCCATGTTCCATGTGAACGCCTGGGGCCTGCCCTACAGCACCGCGCTGGTGGGCTGCAAGCTGGTGCTGCCCGGGCCGCACCTGGACGGCAAGTCGCTCTACGAGCTCTTCGAGTCCGAGCAGGTGAGCTTCAGCGCCGGCGTGCCGACGGTGTGGCTGGGGCTGCTCAACTACGTCGGCGCCAACGGGCTGAAGTTCTCGAGCTTCAAGCGCACCGTGATCGGCGGCTCGGCCTGCCCGCCGGCGATGCTGCGCACGCTGATGGACGACTACGGCGTGGAGGTGATCCACGCCTGGGGCATGACCGAGATGTCGCCGCTGGGCACGCTGTCGCGGCTCGGCAGCCAGCAATTGAAGCTGCCCCAGGAGCAGCAGCGCCACCTGCTGGAGAAGCAGGGCAAGGCGATCTACGGCGTGGACATGGCGGTCGTCGACGACGCCGGCAAGGCCTTGCCCTGGGACGGCAAGACCTCGGGCAACCTGGTCGTGCGCGGGCCCTGGGTCATCGACAGCTACTTCGGCCACGCGGACTCGCCGCTGCTCCGCGTCACCGGCGAGGACGGCCGCGACGCCGGCCTGTGGTTCCCGACCGGCGACGTCGCCGCCATCGATGCCGACGGCTTCATGCAGATCACCGACCGCAGCAAGGACGTGATCAAGTCCGGCGGCGAATGGATCAGCTCGATCGACGTCGAGAACATCGCGATGGCGCATCCGGCGATCCACGAGGCCGCCGTCATCGCCGTGCCGCATCCCAAGTGGGACGAGCGACCGCTGCTGGTGGTGGTGCGCAAACCCGGCGACGCCGGCGCGGCGCTGACGCGTGAGTCGGTGCTGGGCTTCTACGAGGGCCGGATCGCCAAGTGGCAGGTGCCTGACGACGTCGTCTTCGTCGACGAGATCCCGCACACGGCCACCGGCAAGATGCTCAAGCTCAAGTTGCGCGAGCAGTTCAAGGGCCACAAGTTGCCGGGCGGCTGAGGCCGCCGCGACGGTCCGCCGCCTGGCGATCCCATCCCGAGGGCCCGCGCTTCCCAGGCCCCACCGCGCATCGATCCGCTGACGCAGGAGTTCCGCCGCCCCGGTTTCCCTTCACCGCAGTTCCCAGCAGTCCGCCGCTTCCCGCTGTACCAGGCCGTACCACGCCGTACCCCGTTGCTTCCGATCGCCTTGCATCACAACCACATCAGGAGACAAGCATGAGCAAGCACAGCACGCGTCCGATCCCCTCGCTGGCACGGCCCCTGGCCCTCGCCGCATTCGCCCTGACGGCCGCCGCCGGCGCCTACGCGCAGAAGGGCGAGACGGTGAAGATCGCCTGGATCGACCCGCTGTCCGGCCTGATGGCGCCGGTGGGCCAGAACCAGGTGAAGTCCTTCCAGTTCTTCGCCGAGAAGTTCAACGCCAACAACCCCGCCGGCGTGAAGTTCGAGATCATCCCGATCGACAACAAGCTCAGCCCCGCCGAGTCGCTCAACGCGCTGAAGTCCGCGATCGACCAGGGCGTGCGCTACGTGACGCAGGGCAACGGCTCGGGCGCGGCGCTGGCGATCATCGACGCGGTCAACAAACACAACGAGCGCAATCCCGGCAAGGAGGTCGTCTACCTCAACCACTCGGCGGTGGATCCGGACCTCACCAACAGCAAGTGCAGCTACTGGCACTTCCGCTTCGACGCCGACACGTCGATGAAGATGGAGGCGCTGACCACCTTCATGAAGGACCAGCCCGACATCAAGAAGGTCTACCTGCTCAACCAGAACTACGCGCACGGCCATCAGGTTGCCAAGTACGCGAAGGAAGGGCTGGCCAAGAAGCGCCCGGACGTGCAGATCGTCGGCGAGGACCTGCACCCGCTGGCCCAGGTGCGCGACTTCGCGCCCTATGTCGCCAAGATCAAGGCCAGCGGCGCGGATTCGGTGATCACCGGCAACTGGGGCTCGGACCTGGCGCTGCTGGTCAAGGCCGCCAACGAGGCCGGCTACACCGGCAAGTTCTACACCTACTACGCCGGCGTGACCGGCACGCCCACGGCGATGGGCGCGGCGGGCGCGGGGCGCGTGTTCCAGATCTCGTACAACCACAACAGCCTGGGCGGCGAGCCCGAGAAGTGGGCCAACGAGTACAAGGCCAAGTTCAACGACGACTTCTACACCGGCAGCGTCATCCACATCTATACCGCGTTGAGCACGGCGATGGCCAAGGCCAAGAGCACCGATCCGGTGAAGGTCGCGGCGGCGCTGGAAGGGCTGAAGTTCAAGTCCTTCAACGGCGACGTGGAGATGCGCAAGACCGACCACCAACTGCAGCAGACCCTGTTCCTGACCGTCTGGCAGAAGGCCGACGCCAAGCGCCCCTACAGCGTCGAGAACACCGGCTACAACTTCGCCCCGGTCAAGACCTTCGATCCCTTCGTCAGCAGCACGCCCACCAGCTGCCAGATGAAGCGACCGTCGTAAGGCGCTCCGCCTCCCGTCGCGAGCGGGCCGGGACCGGGTTGAAGCGCGCAGCCGTACGTGAACGTACGGCGAGCACTGCCGGCCCGGGACCGGTCCGCGCAGCTACCGCGCCCTCCGTCATCAGCGCGGCCAACGCATCGAAGTCCTGAGCACAACGACGTGGAACAGATCCTGATCAACCTCCTCAACGGCCTGTCCTCCGGACTGCTGCTGTTCATGCTGAGCTCCGGCCTGACGCTGATCTTCAGCATGATGGGCGTGCTCAACTTCGCCCACGCCAGCTTCTACATGCTGGGCGCCTACTTCGCGTACTCGATCGCCGGGTGGATCGGCTTCTGGCCCGCGCTGCTGATCGCGCCGCTGCTGGTCGGCGGCTGCGGCGCCCTGTTCGAACGCGGCGCGCTGCGGCGCGTCCACAAATTCGGCCACGTCCCCGAACTGCTGATCACCTTCGGCCTGTCCTACGTCGTGCTCGAGGTGGTGCAGCTGATCTGGGGCCGCACCGCCGTGCCGTTCTCGCCGCCGCCCTCGCTGCAGGGCGCCGCCTTCACCCTGATCCATGCCCCGGGCCAGGCCCTGGAACTCGCCTGGGGCGACGCGCCGGCCGCGCTGTGCGCCGCCGCCAGCTGTTCCAAGTTCCCGCTCACCCGCGCCTTCATGATGGTGGTGGCGCTGTTCATGCTGCTGTCGCTGTGGCTGCTGCTGACCCGCACCCGCATCGGGCTGGTCATCCAGGCGGCGCTCACCCATCCGGAGATGGTCGAGGCCCTGGGCCACAACGTGCCGCGCGTGTTCATGCTGGTGTTCGGCAGCGGCTGCGCGCTGGCCGCGCTGGCCGGCGTCATCGGCGGCATCACCTTCGTCACCGAGCCCGCGATGGCGGTGATCGTCGGCTCCATCATCTTCGTGGTGGTCGTGGTCGGCGGCATCGGCTCGCTGGCCGGCGCCTTCGTCGCCTCCCTCGTCATCGGGCTGCTGCAGACGCTGCCGCTGACCGTCGACGTGTCGCTCGCCCAGGCCTTCCAGCTCGGCCCCGACACCTTCGGCTACCCGCTGCTCAAGCTCACGCTGGCCCAGGTCGCGCCCATCCTGCCCTACCTGCTGATGGTCCTGATCCTCATCTTCCGGCCCAAGGGCCTGCTCGGCACCCGGGAGGGCTGATCGATGTCCGCCGTCATGCCTTCCTCCTCCGCCTCGCCCGCCGTGCCGTCCGGCGCCGCCCCGGGCGAGGCCCGCGCCCAGGGCCGCCCGCCGCGTGCCCGGCGCGGCGAGACCTACCACTTCAAGCCCCACAACGTCGGCCGCTGGCTGATCTGGGGCGCCTACGCGCTGGCGCTGCTGGTGGCGCCGCTGCTGTGGACCAGCAGCCTGGCGCAGACCATGCTGTCGCAGATGGGCATCGCGATCATCGCGTGCCTGTCCTACAACCTGCTGCTGGGGCAGGGCGGCATGCTCAGCTTCGGCCACGCGGTCTACAGCGGGCTGGGCGCCTACCTGGCGATCCACACGCTCAACGTCGTCGGCGCGGGCCAGCTCGCGCTGCCGGTCAGCCTGGTGCCGCTGGTCGGCGGCCTGGCGGGGCTCTTCTTCGCGGCGCTGTTCGGCTACGTGTCGACGAAGAAGTCGGGCACGCCCTTCGCGATGATCACGCTGGGCCTGGGCGAGCTGATCTGGTCGATGTCGCTGATGCTGCCGGAGTTCTTCGGCGGCGAGGGCGGCGTCTCCTCCAACCGCGTCGTGGGCAAGGCGGTCTGGGGCATCAGCTTCGGGCCGCAGATCCAGGTGTACTACCTGATCGCGGTCTACGCCTTCGTCTGCACCGCGCTGCTGTACGCGCTCACCCGCACGCCGCTGGGCCGCATGCTCAACGCGGTGCGCGACAACCCCGAGCGCGTCGAGTTCATCGGCTACGACACGCAGTGGGTGCGCTTCCTGGCCTTCCTGATCGCGGGTTTCTTCGCCGGCGTGTCGGGCGGGCTGTCGGCGCTGAACTTCGAGATCGTCACCGCCGAGGTCGTCGGCGCCGCGCGCTCGGGTGCCTACCTGCTGTTCACCTTCCTGGGCGGGGCGACCTTCTTCTTCGGGCCCATCATCGGCGCGGTACTGATGGTGGTGGCGCTGGTGCTGCTGTCGGAGCTGACCAAGGCCTGGCTGCTGTACCTCGGCCTGGTTTTCCTGTTCATGGTGATGTACGCGCCGGGCGGCATCGCCTCGCTGATCATGATGAACCTGCGCCTGGCCGCCTTCGGCAAGCTGCGCGCGCTGTGGCCGTCCTACCTGGGCCTGGCCGGCGCCGCGGCGACGATGCTGCTGGGCGGCTCGGCGATGGTGGAGATGCTCTACCACCTGCAGCTCAACGAGGCGCTCGGCCCGCAGATGAAGTACCTGGGCCTGGCGCTCGATGCCAAGAGCGTCGAGTCGTGGTTCGGTGCCGGCTTCGTGCTGCTGACCGGGCTGGGGCTCTTCGAGCTGCTGCGCCGCCAGTTCCGCGCCGAGTGGGACCGGGCGCAGGAGGAGATCGAGAAAGAAATCAAGCGGAGGGAAAGCCTGTGAGCACCGCCAACATCCCCTACGCGCTGGAGCTGCAGGCCGTGCGCAAGAGCTTCGGCAAGAGCGAGATCATCCGCGGTGCCGACCTCGCGGTGAAACCCGGCGAGCGGGTCGCGATCATCGGCCCCAACGGCGCGGGCAAGTCCACGCTGTTCAACCTCATCAGCGGCCGCTTCGCGCCCACCAGCGGCGAGATCCGGCTCTTCGGCGAGCGCATCGACCAGCTGCCGCCCTACAAGATCAACCGCCGCGGCCTGTCGCGCAGCTTCCAGGTGTCCAACCTGTTCACGCGGCTGTCGGTGTTCGAGAACATCCGCTGCGCGCTGCTCTGGTCGATGGGCCACAAGTACGCGTTCTGGAAGTTCCTGGCCGGCATGGACGACGTCAACGACCGCGTCGAGGAACTGCTGGAGATGCTGCACCTGGACAAGAAGCGCGACGTGCCCGCGATCAACCTGACCTATGCCGAGGCGCGCGCGCTGGAGATCGGCATCACCATCGCCGGCGGCGCGCAGGTGATCCTGCTGGACGAGCCCACCGCCGGCATGAGCAAGAGCGAGACCAAACGCTTCATCCAGCTGATCCGCCAGGTCACCGAGGGCCGCACGCTGCTGACGGTGGAGCACGACATGGGCGTGGTCTTCGGCCTGGCCGACAAGATCGCGGTGCTGGTCTACGGCGAGGTGATCGCCTTCGACACGCCCGACGCGGTGCGCGCCAACACGCGTGTCCAGGAGGCCTACCTGGGATCGGTGCTGGCCGAATCGCAGGCCGCGGGAGCCCATGCATGAGCGCCGCCCTCCATGACACCAACGTCGGCGCGATGCGCGCCGCGGGCGCCACGCCGGCCGCCGGCACGCGCGCGCTGCGGCTGGACAACGTCCATGCCTTCTACGGCAAGAGCCATGTGCTGCACGGCGTGACGATGGAGGTGCGTCCCGGCGAGATCGTCAGCCTGCTGGGACGCAACGGCTCGGGGCGCTCGACGACGGTCAAGACCATCATGGGCCAGGTCGACGGCACCGGCGCGATCGCCTGGGGCGGCCAGGAGCTGCTGGGCCGCAAGGCCTACGAGATCGCGCATCGCGGCATCGGCTACGTGCCGGAGAACCGCGACATCTTCCCCAAGCTCACCGTGCACCAGAACCTGATGCTCGGCGAGAAGGGCCGGCGCAAGGGGGCCGCGCCGCGCTGGAGCTTCGACGACATGTACGCGATGTTCCCGCGCCTGAAGGAGCGCCAGCACACCGAGGCCGGTGTGCTGTCCGGCGGCGAGCAGCAGATGCTGACGCTGTGCCGCACGCTGATGGGCGACCCCGACCTGATCATGATCGACGAGCCGACCGAGGGCCTGGCGCCCAAGATCGTCGAGCTGGTGGCCGAGTACCTGAAGGAGCTCAAGCGGCGCGGCGTCTCGGTGCTGCTGGTCGAGCAGAAGCTGGCCATCGCGCTGGAGATCTCCGAGCGCTGCTACGTGATGGGCCACGGCCGCATCGTCTTCGAGGGCACGCCCGCCGACCTGCGCGCCAACGCCTACGTCCGCAAGGAGTGGCTGGAGGTCTGAGGCCGGCCGCCGGTTACATCCGTCACGACACCATGTCGACGGCGTGACGGACCAGTCACCGGCGGGCGACGCGGCCCGCGATCCGGTGAAAAATGCCCGCTCCTGGTGAAGGCTTCGCGCGCCTGCCGCCCTACAGTGACGGCGCGAATCACACGAGCGGGATCCCTCCATGAACTTGTTGCAGCCTTGGATGCTGGCGGCCGGCGCGCTGGCCGGCGCGGGAGTGGGGGCGGCGATCGCGAGCGCATGGTGGGGACGCAAGCTGCGGACGGCCCGGGCGCTGATCGATCAGCTGCAGGCTTCGCGCCGGCAGATCGAGGAGCAGGTCGGCCAGGCGCGCCGGCAGATCGAGAAGCTGCAGATGGAGATGCTGGAGCTTCGCCTCACGATGGAGCACATGCGGCGCAAGACGCAGTTCGCGGCGAGCCGTCCGTTGCCCATCGACAGCGGCGACTCGATGTTGGCGCCGATCAGCGCGCATGCGCCGCTGTCCGTGGGCGCCGTGGCGCGCCCAAACGTGGTGGCGGACGTGGCGTCGGATGCGGCGGCGACTGCCTCGGCCACCCCGCTCACGCATGCCGAGCGCTTCGAG
>NZ_VOSR01000499.1:0-1812 GCF_007997345.1 Mitsuaria sp. TWR114 | reverse complement strand
GCGCTGGCGCAGGCCTTCTGGAGCCAACCGTCGCGCGAAACCTTCGAGGCCTACTGGTCCGGGGTGCGCCACCTCTACAACACCCGTCCGGCCGCCGATCCTGAGGCCAGCGGCCGCACGCTGGTGAACCTGGACATCCTGCTGCACTTCGTCGGCGGCGAGAAACAGGACCTGGGCCTGCTGCGGGGCCTGGAGCAGGCCCGCTGCCCGGTGCTGGTGATGGTGGGCGAGGACGATCCCGTCTGCCCGCTGGAGGATGCGCTGGAGATCCACGACGCGCTGCCGCCGCAGTGGCGTCAGCTGGCGCGCTTCCCCGGCGTGGGCCACGGCGCATGGCGCGACGACCCGACCGCGGCCTTCGCGGTGCTGAGGAAATTCATCGCCGAGTGAACGGCGGTGTGGCTCCCTCTCCCGCTTGCGGGAGAGGGCAGGGGTGAGGGCCAGCGCCCGACGAAGTCCCGCTGGTCCCGTCGCCCCTCAGGGCGCCACCAGCGCCTTGAAGTCGCGCTCGGCCAGCGCTGCGTCGCCCAGGTTGAGCTCGATGACGCGGCGCAGGTGAGTGATGCTCTCCAGGTCGATGCCCAGGCAGAGCAGCCCGGCGCGGTCGCCATTCACATGGGCGAGCTGCGCCGCCATCGTGATGCGCCCCTCATGCGGCGCGAGCGGCAGGTCCAGCAGGCACAGCTCCCCGGGCTCGACGTCCGAGGACCCCGGCAACAGCAGCAGCGCGCCCTTGAGCGACAGGTCCAGCACCTGCACCGGCAGGCGCTGCTCGACCGTCACCAGCTGCGCCGGCCCGGCGAACGCGATGCGGGAGAAATGACGGCGTTCGGCGGAGCTCATGTTGTCGCTCGGTGGGGGTGGCGCGAGCTCAGAGCTCGGCGTAGATGGTGCTCTTCTCGATCGCCTGGTGCAGGCGCGAGGGCGCCAGCGGCTCCAGGCCCATCGTCTCCAGCAGGTACCACGAGGCGCGCAGCAGCGCGGAGGTGGCCTGGCGGAGCTCGGTCGATTCGGGCGATTCCTGGCGGGCCAGCATCGCCTGCAGCTGCCGCGACTGGTTGTGCCCGGCGACTTCCGGCACCTGCGGCGGCACATGCTGCTGCGTCAGGCGGGCAGCAACTGCTGGACCTCGTGGCCGTGCTCGGGCGATTGGATCAGGCGGGCCAGGTCGCCGAGCAGGCGTTCCCCGGCGGCTGCCAGCAACTGCGCGGAATGGTCCGCGCCGCCGGCGACGTAAAGCGCCGAGGCCATGTCCAGGTACTCCAGCGCGCGCGCCAGACGGGGCAGATCACTGCTCACTGCATGTCCTCCTTGATGCACTCTTGTCATGACTGCTGTTTGCATGCATCGCCGCTCCTTGTTGTGGATTCGGTCCCTCTCGACGGCGTGAGGCCGAGTGTATCGGGGTGCCGCCGCGGCGCGCACGCCGTTTGTCACGCCCGGGGGTAGCATCCATCGGTTCGTAGAGCGGGCACTGTGTTTGCCCGCCGGACCAGGAACGCGCCGGGCGACGCGATTGCCCGACGCCATCCAGACTTACCCGGAGATCCGCATGAATCGCCATGACCGCCAAGACTTTTCGACCGAAGGTCCGATGGAGCTGAACGAGGCGCCGAGCGCGCCGGCGCGACGCGACGCGCTGGGCCGCCTGGGGCGTTATGCCGCCGCGGGGCTGGTGTTGCCGCCGGGCCTGGCGGTGTTCCCCGCGCTGGCGGCCGAAGGCGAGGACGACACCTACGACCAGGATTCGGTGGTGCATGCCGCGACCGAGTTCTTCGGCGAGACCACCGAGGGCCTGGCCAAGGTGATCGA
>NZ_VOSR01000498.1:0-5450 GCF_007997345.1 Mitsuaria sp. TWR114 | reverse complement strand
GGCGCGGGCTTGGCCAGCACGCCGTCGACCATGCGCTGGTAGTCGAAGAAGTTGTGCTCGCCGTAGGCCTTGGGCAGCAGGCCCAGCGCCATCAGCACCCTCGATTTCCAGCCGGTGAAGTGCCGCCCGCCCAGGCGCCGCCAGTCGGGCGCGAACTCGATCGACAGGTCCAGCCCGACCTCGCGCGGATCGGCGCCGGAGCCGCTGCCGCTCCATTCGAACTGGGCCAGCGTCAGCTCGCCGACACCTTCCTCGCGCGCGATGCGGCGCCAGGTCTCGAGCGTGCGGCGCGGATCGGGCAGGTGGTCGACCTTGTAGACGATGAACAGCGGCTTGCCGTCGATGCGGATGTAGCGCGGATCGCGGAAGTGCGGCAGCAGCGTGCGGATGTGGGCCTCGTCGTCCTCGTCGGAGTAGCGCTGCTGCATCAGCATCTCGCGCTCGCTGCCGTTCCAGGCGCGGCTCCAGTTCTCGTTGGCCCAGGCCAGGCAGTAGGGGAAGTCGGGCTCGCCGCTGGCGCGGATCTCCTCGACCGGGCGCTCCAGCAGCCGGTGGCCGTTGAACCAGTAGTGGTAGTAGCAGAAGCCGCCGATGCCGTACTGCCGCGCCAGCGCCGCCTGCGCGGCCCGCGCCTCCGGCAGGCGCAGGTCGTAGAAGCCGAGCTCGCCCGGCAGGTGCGGCTGGTGATGGCCCTTGTAGAGGGGCCGCGCCTTGGCGACGTTGCGCCACTCGGTGAAGCCCTTGCCCCACCAGGCGTCGTTCTCGGGGATCGGGTGGAACTGCGGCAGCACGATGGCGATCGCCAGCGGCTCGTCGGGCGAGGACGCGGGCATCGATCCGGCTTCCACCGGGGAACTGGAACCGGCGGCTTCAGTGGCACCAGCGGCTGCTGGCACGGCAGCGGCGACGGGCGGCTGCGGCGTGGCTAGGGCATCAGGGGTCATGCGGCTCATCGGACGGCGGGAGCTTGCAGCGCTTCGCGCCATTGGGCGGCGATGGCGCGCGTGGAGTAGTCGCGCTCGATGGCGGGCATCGCGGCGCGGGCTCGGGCGGCCAGCGGGGCCGGGTCGACGAGGTGCTCGGCGAGGCGGTCCCACTCGTCCAGCGCGCAGAAGGCGCGCCAGGGCTGGTAGTCGGGCAAGGGATCGGCCATCACCGGCACGCCCTGGGCCAGCGCCAGCAGCATGCGGTTGTTGCTCTTGGCCATCGTGAAGGCGGTCATGCGGGCCGGCAGCAGCACCAGGTCCTGCTCGCCCAGCAGCGACAGGAAATGCAGCCGGTCCCAGGGCCGGTAGCGGTGCGGGAAGGCGGCGCGGCCCAGCAGGTCGCGGTAGCGCTGCTCGGAGTTGCTGACCACCGTCAGCCGCAGCGGCTGCCGCCGCGACGCGGCTTCCAGCAGCGGCAGCAGGCGCTCGAGCTCAGCCATGCCGCCGGTCGCGTAGGCGCTGCCGTGATTGCCGAACCACATCAGTTGCCGGGCCTGGCGGCGCTGCGCGCGGTGCTCGCGCAGTTCGCGCCAGGCGCGCCAGTGGCGCCCCAGCGGCCCGGATGCAGGCGATGCGGCAGCGATTCGAAGTCGCGCGCCGCCGCCGGCGTCTCGACCGGATCGCCGACGACCCGCACCAGCGCGGCGGTCCGCAGGTCCGGCGGCAGCTCGGCCTCCAGCAACGGCTTCAGGCCCGGCGAGGAGACGGTGAACAGCGCGAACAGCGGTAGCGCCTCGCGATAGGCGGCCAGCAGCTCGCCGCGGGCCGGGTCGCCGGATTCGTTCAGGAAATAGTTGTCGAAGCTGTCCAGCACCAGCCGGGCGCCGCGCTCGCGGGCCTGGGCCAGTTGCGCGGTCCGCGCGCGCAGCGCGCCGGGCGAGCCCGCATCCAGGAGCCACTTCGCCTGCACCACCAGCACGCCGCCTGACGGCAGCGCCGGCGATGGCGCAGCCGGATCCAGCACGCGCGATGCCAGGCCCGAGCGCCGCAATTCGCGGCTCGGCATCAGGCAGCGCAAGCGCACGCCGGCGTAGGCCGGGTTCAGCGCGTGAGGCATCCAGTGAATCTGCAAACCGGCTCCAGCACCCGCCACCGGCGGCGGGCAGGCCGCGATTGTGCGGCATGGCCGGGACGCGCACCGGGCCCGCGCTCCCCGCGAACCCAGGGGTCCGCGCGGGTGGAAGCGCCACGTTTCCACGACAGAATCCCCCAGCCCGCGCGCGCACCCTTTCCGCACCGCGGTCGGACCCCGGACCGCCCAGAACGATGACGAGCACCGCCCTTTTCCTCTCCACCGGACAACCGGCCCTGCCGGGCCTTCCCGCCGACGCCCCGGCCGCGCAACGCGACACCGCCTGGCAGACGCTGCTGTCGGCGACCGATCCGGTACCGGCGCTGGCGCAGGTCGGCGGCCGCTTCTCAGTGGCCTGGCGCCAGCCCGGCGGCCGCACCGTGCTGGCGACCGACCGCTTCGGCATCGAGCCGCTGTGCTATCGCATCGTCGGCCATGAGCTGCAGGTCGCCACCCGCGCGGACGACCTGGCCGGCGACGAGGTCGACCTCGATCCGCAGGCGCTGTTCGACTACCTCTATTTCCATGCCATCCCGTCGCCGCGGACGGTGTTCCGCAACATCTTCCGCCTGCCGCCGGGGCATGTGGGCATCTTCGAGCGCGGCGAGCTGCGCGTGCTGCCCTACTGGACGCCGACCTTCCGCGCCGAGCCGGCACCGCGGCTCGAGGACCTGAAGGACGAGTTCCGGCAGATCCTGGAGCGCTCGGTGCAACGGGCGATGCAGGCGCCGGACGCGGCCTGCTTCCTGAGCGGCGGCACCGACAGCTCGACGGTCGCCGGCATGCTGAGCCGCGTCGCGGGCCGGCCGGCGGACACCTACTCGATCGGCTTCGAGGCCGAGGGCTACGACGAGATGGCCTTCGCGCGCATCGCGGCCAAGCACTTCGGCTGCCGGCATCACGAGTACTACGTGACGCCCCGGGACCTGGTCGACGGCATCGCCAAGGTCGCGACCCACTACGACCAGCCCTTCGGCAACAGCTCGGCGCTGCCGGCCTACTACTGCGCCCGGCGCGCGCACGACAACGGCGTGCGGCACCTGCTGGCCGGCGACGGTGGCGACGAGCTCTTCGGCGGCAACACCCGCTACGCCAAGCAGACGGTGTTCTCGTGGTACGGGCGCGTGCCGGGACCGCTGCGGGACTTCGTGCTGCAGCCGGTGTTCGGCTCGCCGGTGGGCAAGCTGCCGCTGCTGAAGAAAGGCGCGAGCTACATCGACCAGGCCCGCGTACCGATGCCCGACCGCCTGCAGAGCTACAACCTGCTGACGCGACTGGGCCTGGGCGAGGTGCTGGAAACCGACTTCCTGCGACGCGTCGACCCGCTGGGTCCGCAGAAGCAGCAGCGCCAGGTGTGGAACGCGATCAAGACCGGACGGCTGGTCGACCGGATGCTGGCCTTCGACTGGCGCTACACGCTGGCGGACACCGACCTGCCCAAGGTGGTGGGCACGACCTCGCTGGCGGGCACCTCGGTCGGTTTCCCGATGCTGGACGACGAGCTGCTGGCCTTCTCGGAGCGCCTGCCGGCGGACTACAAGCTCAAGGGGCTGAAGCTGCGCTGGTTCTTCAAGGAGGCGCTGCGTGGCTTCCTGCCCGACGAGATCATCGTCAAGAAGAAGCAGGGTTTCGGCCTGCCCTTCGGCGTCTGGGCGACGCGCGACGCGCAGCTGCGCGCGCTGGCGGAGGATTCGCTGGGCAGCCTGGCCACGCGCGGCATCGTCCGGCCGGCCTTCATCGAGAGCCTGCTCAAGCAGCGACTGCCGGAGCACCCCGGGTACTACGGCGAGATGGTGTGGATCCTGATGATGCTGGAGCAGTGGCTGCGAGGGCGGCGGCCGAACTATCGGTTGTGAGTCTCGACAGCTCCAGCTCCCTCAGCCACACCGCGGCTTGTGCGTCCTCCAACACGTAGGGGCCGTCGCCGCTCCACACCAGGTTGGCCTCGCAGAGCCGGGTGAGCGCAACGCGGATGTCGCCCGGCGAGGTGGGCCGCGCCGGCGTGCCCGGCATCGCTGCCAGCAGCGCCGAGATCCGCTCCCCCGCCGCCGGAAAGAACGGCGCGAAGGACGGCCCTGCCTCCGCCATCGATCGCAGCACCGCCTGGTCCAGCGGATCCAGCTTCATCAGCCGATGCAGGAACTCCTGCCGCTCGGCATCGATGTGCCGGCGTGCCATCCGCAACAGCAACTGCTCCTGGCTCTCCGCGGTGGTCGCCACCCGGGCGCTGGCAGCCTGGCAGGCGATGTGGAACACCTCCGGCCGGCGCAGGCAGATCTCGAAGGCCTGGCCCATGGCGTCGAGCGCGGGGAGAAAGGCCGGCGCGTGGGCGGCCCGCTCCCATTCGAAGTAGTCCTCGCCCCCCAAGGTCGGCATCGCCTTCAATGGGGCGCAGTAGAACGCCTCATGCTTGTAGCGGACCAGCCGCTCGATCTTCGCGTGGTGCGAGCCGGTCATCAGCAGCCGGAACATCAGCAGCTCCCGATTGCTCAACTGGTCGCGTGCCGACTTGAGCATGAACATCACCTCGCGCCCGTAGGCGGTGGTCTGCGTGTGCTGGGCTTCGTCGACGATCAGCACGACGGTGCGCCGCGTCAGGTTCGAAAGGCGCTCCAGCGATTGGCGCAGGGAGGGTTGCAGCGCCGGCGCCGGGGCGGCCTTGTCCATGTCGAGTTCGAGGCCCGGCACCTTCAGTCGGGACAGGCGGAACCGCTCCAGCACCGCTTGCGCCGCGGATTTGCGCGCCTTCAGCGCGCGGGCCACCAGTCCGACGATCACGGCGCCCGGGTCCTCGGCGCGGTGCTCCCAAAGGTCGGCGTAGAGGACAAGCGCGCGATGCTGACGCTCGAGTGCGGGAATCAGGTCATGGCGGATGAAGGTGCTTTTCCCCGTGCGGCGGGGCGCGGTGAGGAACATCCCGGAGGCGTAGGAGCGCGACATCAGGCTCGCAGCCAGATCCTCGGCCAGCGCCGGACGGTGGAAGACCCGCTCATCGATCGCGGGGCCGACGCGGTGCTCCGGCTCGCGCGCCGCGCGGATGCGATCAAGGATGCGATGAAGGACTTGCAGCATGGATTCACCTCCAGGCCGTCCATTCTTGGGCCGCCAGCGCGCGGTGGATTTCACCCAGGCCGTGTCGGCCGGTCGCTCGTTGCGCGGCGCCGACGATCGCGTGATCCACTACTTTGCGTGATTGCGCCCATCCACTGGCGCCCCCTCGAGGGCGCGCGCTCAGACGACCGCCGCCGGCCCGCCCATCCGCGCGTTGCGCATCATGCGGGCCGCGAACATCGCGGTCGAGCGCCCCCAGGGCGTGTAGCGCGGCAGCTGGAAGCAGTCCGCGCCCGGCAGCGCCACGCCGGCCGCGGTGCTCACCGCGGCCTCGAAACCCA
>NZ_VOSR01000497.1:0-13894 GCF_007997345.1 Mitsuaria sp. TWR114 | reverse complement strand
GCCGAGCAGCGGCGCGCGGTAAAGGTCCTCGGTGCCGGGCTCGGCGTCGGGCTGCATCGACGGCAGCCGCATGACGACGGTGCGCGGGCGGTTGTCCTCGTCGAAGTACTGGCCGAGCTTGGCGATCTGGTGCTGCTCGATGCGGTCCTGGGCATCGATGACGGCACCGGCGAGCGCCTCGATGAGTTCCTTCAAGTCGACACGTGAGCTCATGGGAGGGTCCTTCCCTGCGGAATGGTTGGAGGTCGGTGGTGGCGGGCGGCGCGCGCGGGCGCGGCGCGCGGGGCTCGGCGTCAGAGCACGGGGAAGGCGTTGACGCGGTTGAGCCAGCCCTTGAGGAACTTGCGCAGGTCGGGCTGCCGGGCGGCCAGGCGCTCGTAGTAGGCGATGCGGCGCGCGCGCAGGGCGCGGTAGGCGTCGGTGGGGTCGATGCGCTGCAGCGCCTGCGCGGTCTGCGGGCCCCAGGCGCCATCGGGCCTGATCGCGGCGCCGCGCTCGACCAGCAGCGCCTGAAGCTCGCGGATCGCATGGCCGCCGGCGTTGACGTGGAAGTCCACCAGCATCTCCGCCAGCGGCTGCAGCGCGATGGTGTCGGCGTCGACGGCGTCCCAGTACTTGAGCTTGTAGAGGCGGCCCGCGTCCGCCTGGCTCAGCCGCTTGAGCGCCTCCAGGCTGGTGTCGGTGAAGCCCGCCGACGGCCCCAGGCCCTGGAAGGTCTTGAGCGTGATGCCCATGTTGGTCGGACCGCCCGGGTCCTGGGGGTCGTTGACGTAGCCGCCTTCGAAGCGGAGCAGGGTCGGCAGGTACTGGTTGAAATCGGCCATGTCGTGGCACCTCAGGGTTGGGATCGACGAAGGTCCGGACCGGGGCGGCCGGCAGCGCCGGAAGACCCGGCGGCATGGCCGTCATCGTTGGCAGGTGCGCGCGACAGGGGCAGCGGCGGGATGCCGCGAGCGCGTGGTGGGAATGACCGAGAAGGCCTCGGCAACTTGGAGGGCGTGTGTGGGAGGGGCGCCGATTTCGCGCGTGGGCCGCGGCGCGGGCAAGCGCCCGGGCGTCAGTTCAGGCCGCGGCGCAGTGCAGGGCGCCGGCCGCGGTCCCATCACGGGTGGCGGCCGGTCGCGTTCGGGGAACCTACTCGATGTTCTGCACCTGCTCCCGCAGCTGCTCGATCGCCACCTTCATTTCCACCGAGATGTTGGTCAGCTCGATCGCCACTGCCTTCGATCCCAGCGTGTTGGCCTCGCGGTGCAGCTCCTGCATCAGGAAGTCCAGCCGCTTGCCGATCTCGCCGCCCTTCTTCAGCAGGCGCTCGACCTCGTCCAGGTGAGCGCGCAACCGCGTCAGTTCCTCGGCGACGTCGATGCGCAGCGCATACGCGGCCGCCTCGTTGATCGCGCGCTCCTGCAGCGTCTGCTCGGAAATCGTCTGCGCCGCGCCGGTGGCGCTCAGCGCCTCCTGCCAGCGTTCGAGGAAGCGCTCGCGCTGACGCTGCACGGCGGCGGGGATCAGCGGCTCGGCCTGTGTGGCGAGGTCCCGCAAAGTGGCGACGCGCTGCTTCAGCATCGTCACGAGCTTGGCGCCTTCGCGCTCGCGCGCCTCGAGGAATCCCTTGATGCACTGGCGCGCCGCCTCGAGCACCGTCTCGTCGTTCGCGGAGGCGCCGGTCGTGCCGGTCTTGCACCAGTTCAAGGCCTCCTGGACGCTCAATCCCTGCGCCTTCGGCAGCCAGGTCTGCACCTGCGATTCGAGTCGCGCGAGCCGGTTCAACTGCTCCGGCTGCGGGTTCGGCCAGGAACTGTCGGCATCGCGCTGCGTGTTGATGCGCAGCTCGATCTTGCCGCGCTTGACGCTGCCCGAGACCAGTTCGCGCAGCGCGGGCTCGAGCGAGCGCAGCTCGTCGGGCATGCGGAAGCTGAGGTCCAGGAAGCGGCCGTTCACCGAGCGCGCCTCCACCGTGACCGCCGGCGTGGCGGCGGGGCTAGGGGTTTCGCCGGAGTTCGCGGGTTGTGCCGTGGCGCTGGCATAACCGGTCATGCTGTAAACTGGCATCAGCTATCGGTAGAACAATCGAAACCGCGATTATGTCAAAGCCGAAACCGGCGCCCTTGCCCGCAGGCACGGTGGTGGGGGGCTATCAGATCATCAAAAAGCTGGCTGCGGGTGGATTCGGCGTCGTGTATTTGGCCGAAGACCCCGACCATCATTTGGTGGCGCTGAAGGAATACCTCCCCTCGTCCCTTGCAGAACGATCCCCCGGCGAACTCACGCCTCGAGTGAAGCCTGAAAAGCAGCCCCTGTACCGCCTGGGGCTGCGGAGCTTTTTCGAGGAAGGCCGTTCCCTCGCGCAAATCTCGCATCCGAGCGTCGTCTCGGTGCTGAATTTCCTGCGCGAGAACGAGACCGTCTATATGGTCATGAATTACCTGCAGGGCGATACCCTGCAGGATTTCATCGTGACCGCGCGCGATTTGAAGCGCGACAAGGTGTTCCGCGAATCGACCATCCGGTCGCTCTTCGACGAAATCCTCAAAGGCCTGCGCATCGTGCACCAGCACAAGATGCTGCACCTGGACATCAAGCCGGCCAATATTTTCATCACCAACGACAACAAGGCGGTGCTGCTCGATTTCGGCGCGGCGCGCGAGGTGCTGTCCAAGGAAGGCAACTTCATCCGCCCGATGTACACGCCGGGCTTCGCCGCGCCGGAGATGTACCGCCGCGACGGCTCGCTGGGCCCGTGGACCGACATCTACGCGATCGGCGCCTGCATCTATGCGTGCATGCAGGGCTACCCGCCCAACGACGCGCCGCAGCGCCTGGAGAAGGACCGCCTGGGCCTGTCGCTCTCGCGCCTGCGCAACGTGTATTCCGACAACCTGCTCGAAGTGACCGAGTGGTGCATGTCGCTGGACCCGCTGACCCGTCCGCAGAGCGTCTTCGCGCTGCAGAAGGAGCTCTCGCGCGAGACCGAGCGCCGCTACACCAAGCTCAGCTTCAGCGAGCGCCTCAAGCTGCAGCTGGAGAACCTGAAGACCGGGGCCAAGGCGTGAAGTTCTCCGTCTACCAGGTGAGCCGCCGTGGCGGCCGGGAGAAGAACGAGGACCGGATGGGGTATTGCTATACCCGCGAGGCCGGCCTCTTCGCACTGGCCGACGGCATGGGCGGTCACCCGGACGGCGAGGTCGCCGCCCACCTCGCGTTGCAGAACGTGGCCGCGCTGTTCCAGCGCGACGCGCAGCCGGTGATCAAGCAGCCCTCGCAGTTCCTCGAGACCGCCGTGCTGCTCGCGCACCAGCAGTTGCTGGCCTACGCCCAGCAGCGCGGCATGAACGACACGCCGCGCACGACCATCGTCGTCGGGCTGATGCAGCAGGGCCAGATCTGGTGGGCCCACTGCGGCGACTCCCGCATGTACCTGCTGCGCGACGCCGAGCTGATCGCCCGCACGCGGGACCATTCCTACAGCGAGCTGCAGGAGGCGCTGGGCCGCCACGCGGCCGGCGCCGAGCGCTTCAACCGCCACGTGCTGTTCACCTGCCTGGGCAGCCCCGGCAAGCCGATGATCGACGTCAACGGCCCGGTGCTGCTGCAGAACGGCGACCGCATGCTGCTGTGCTCGGACGGGCTGTGGAGCTCGGTGAGCGACGTGGACATCCTGCGCCACCTGTCGGACAGCCGCTCGGTCGGCGACGCGGTGCCGGAGCTGGTCGAGCAGGCGCTGCGCCAGGCCGGCGCGCGCAGCGACAACGTCACCGCCCTGGCGGTGGAATGGGAAGGCGAGGGCGATGCCCCGGACTCCATCTCCACCCAGGACCTCGACGACCAGGGCTTCGCCTCCACGATCCAGGGCGCGACCCAGGACGTGCAGCTCGACGAAGCCGAGATCGATTCCGCCGTGCGCGAGATCCAGGACGCGATCCGCAAGGCCGGCAAGAAGCCCCACTGAAGGAATTCCCCATGAGCAGCACTGCCAGCCGCCCGAATGGGCGCGCGGCCGACGCCCTGCGTCCGGTCCGCATCACCCGCCACTACACCCGCCACGCCGAGGGCGCCGTGCTGATCGAGTTCGGCGACACCAAGGTGCTGTGCACCGCCTCGGTCGAGGAGAGGGTGCCGCCGCACAAGCGGGGCAGCGGCGAGGGCTGGGTCACCGCCGAGTACGGCATGCTGCCGCGCGCCACGCACACCCGCAGCGACCGCGAGGCCGCCCGCGGCAAGCAGTCCGGCCGCACGCAGGAGATCCAGCGCCTGATCGGCCGCGCGCTGCGCGCGGTGTTCGACCTGTCCAAGCTGGGCGAGCGCACGATCCAGATCGACTGCGACGTGATCCAGGCCGACGGCGGCACCCGCACCGCGGCCATCACCGGCGCCTACGTGGCCGCGCATGACGCGGTGACCTGGCTGCTGGCGCAGGGCAAGATCGCCGCCTCGCCGCTCAAGGACGCGGTGGCCGCCATCTCCGTGGGCATCCACGAGGGCCGGGCGCTGCTGGACCTCGAGTACGTCGAGGACTCCGCCTGCGACACCGACATGAATGTGGTCATGACCGGCGCGGGGCACTTCGTCGAGCTGCAGGGCACCGCCGAGGGCGTGGCCTTCACCCGCGCCGAGGTCGACGTGCTGCTGAACCTGGCCGAGAAGGGCATCCGCGAGCTGCTCGTCGCGCAGCGCGAGGCCCTCGGCCTGAAGTAAATCCCGTTCCCGATTGGAGCAAGCGATGAAGTTGGTCCTGGCCTCCAACAACGCGAAGAAGCTGAAGGAACTGCAGGCGCTGTTCGAGCCGCTGGGCATCGAGCTCGTCACGCAGGGCAGCCTCGGCATCCCGGAGGCGGAAGAGCCCTTCCACACCTTCGTCGAGAACGCGCTGACCAAGGCGCGCCACGCCGCCCAGGCCAGCGGCCTGCCGGCGCTGGCCGACGACTCGGGGCTGGCGGTCGAGGCGCTGGGCGGCATGCCCGGCGTGCTGTCGGCGCGTTATGCGACGCTGTTCGGTCGCGAGAAGAGCGACGCCGAGAACAACCGCGTGCTGCTCGAGAAGCTCGATGGCATCGAGGATCGGCGCGCCCGCTTCGTCTGCGCGCTGGTCGCGGTGCGCTCGGCCGATGATCCCGAGCCGCTGATCGCGCTCGGCCGCTGGCAGGGCGAGATCCTGCGCGCCGAGCAAGGCGAGGGCGGCTTCGGCTACGACCCGCTGCTGTTCATTCCCGAACTCGGCCAGAGCGTCGCGGCGCTGGGCGCCGAGACCAAGAACCGGCTGAGCCATCGCGCGCTCGCGTCGCAGGACCTGCTGCGCCAGATGCGCGAGAGCTGGCACCTGGGCTGATCCCGTGGCCGACATCATCCGCATGATGCGGCCCGGCACGCTGACGCTGTCGGCGCTGCCGCCGCTGTCGCTGTACGTGCACCTGCCGTGGTGCATCCGCAAGTGCCCGTACTGCGACTTCAACTCGCACGAGTACCGCGACGGGCGCGAGCTCGACGTCGACACCGCGCGCGCCTACCTGGCCGCGCTGCGGGCCGACCTGGAAGCCGCGCTGCCGCTGGTCTGGGGCCGGCCGGTGGTGTCGGTCTTCATCGGCGGCGGCACGCCCAGCCTCTTCGCGCCGGAGCAGATCGCCGAGCTGATCTCCGACCTGCGCGCCCGGCTGCCGCTGGAGCCGGGCTGCGAGATCACGATGGAGGCCAATCCCGGCACCTTCGAGACGGACCGCTTCGCCGGTTTCGCGCAGGCGGGCGTGACGCGGCTGTCCATCGGCGTGCAGAGCTTCGACGACCGCAAGCTGCAGGCGCTGGGCCGCATCCACAGCGGCACGCAGGCGCGCGCCGCGATCGCCGAGGCCGCGCGGTCCTTCGGGACCTTCAACATCGACCTGATGTACGCGCTCCCGGAGCAGACGCTGGCCGAGCTTGACGAGGACCTGGGCACCGCGCTGGCCTTCGATCCGCCGCACTTGTCCGTCTACCACCTGACGATCGAGCCGAACACGCGTTTCGCGAATGCGCCGCCCGAGCATCTGCCCGATCCGGACCTGGCCAGCGACATGCTGGACCTCATCACCGCGCGCACCGGCGCCAAGGGCATGCAGCGCTACGAGGTCTCCGCCTACGCGCGGGACGGTCACCGCTGCACGCACAACACCAACTACTGGCAGTTCGGCGACTACCTCGGCATCGGTGCCGGCGCCCATACCAAGCTGAGCTTCGCGCACCGCCTCCTGCGCCAGGTGCGCTGGCGCGATCCGGCAACCTTCATGCAGAAGGCGTCCGAAGGCCAGGCCGTGTCCAACGAGCACGAGGTCGCGCGCTCGGAACTGCCCTTCGAATTCATGCTCAACGCGCTGCGCCTGCGCGAGGGCGTGACGATGCAGAGCTTCCTCGAGCGCACCGGGCTGCCGCCGTCCGCGATCGCCCAGGCAATGGCACAGGGCCGCGCCAAGGGACTGCTCGATCCGGATCCGGCCGTGATCCGCGCCACTCCGCGCGGCTTCGACTTCCTCAGCGATCTGCAGGCCCTGTTCCTGACATCGTGATCGCGTCGCCGCGCGGCGGTGCGACCGCGGTCATCCGGCCGGTCGACAGGCAGGTCGTGGCGCCGTCGAGCGCCGCGCGCGACTGCGCCGTCTCCTCGTGCAGCCACGCGACGAAGGCCCGCACCGCGGGCTCCTCGCGCGACTTCGGCGTGTAGACGATGTGATACCGCTGCGGCTCCTTGAGCATCGCCTGCCGTGGCGCGACGCGCACCAGCCGGCCGTCGAGCAGCGCGTCCGCCGCCAGCAGCTCGCGCGTCAGGCCCACGCCCATGCCCTGCTCGGCTGCCTGCAGCAGGATGCCGAAGTCATTGAAGATCGCCACCGGCAGCACCTGGCGCCGCAGCCCGGCCTGCGCGAACCAGTCCTCCCACTGCGACGCGTCGCCCAGCAGCGGCGCCTGCGCGAGCGCCTCCAGCGGCTGCCCGATCAGCTGATGCGCCAGCGCCGGTGACGCGACCGGCAGCATCGACAAGTCGAACAGCGGCTCGCTGTCGAGTCCCGGCCACGGGCCGAGGCCCTGTCGCAGCGCGAGGTCGAATTTCTCCCGCTCCAGGTCGACGAGCCGCGCGGTCGCTTCGATCTCGATCGTGACCTCCGGGTGGCGCGCGTGCCAGCGGCCCAGCCGCGGCAACAACCAGCGCTGCGCGAAGGAGGGCAGCACCGTCACGCGCAGGCTGCGCTGCTCGATGCCATGCGCCGCGGTGGCCGCGCGCAGGCCCTGGTCCAACTCCTGATAAGCGCGCTCGACGCCGCGCAGCAGCGCCGCGCCTGCAGCGTTCAGCACCACGCGCCGGCCCTGCCGGTCGAAGACATCGAAGCCCAACTGCGTCTCCAGCGCGCGGATCTGCTGGCTCACCGCGCTGTGCGTCAAGTTGAGCTCCTCTGAGGCCGCGCGCAGGTTCTGGTGCAGCGCGGCGGCCCGGAAGGCGGCGAGGTACTGGAGCGGCAGGCGAGGGAGTCGCATCGGAAGGGTCCTTGGTCAGGCGGCGGGCGGGGCGACTGTAGCGACTTCCTGGAAAGTCTGGCTGCACAAGGAGGCAAGGATATAGCGTTTGGAGCGCGCTTGTTGGGCACCTAGGATTACCAGCATTCACCCCCGACCGACCCCGATGAACGAAGGAACGACCATGAACGAGCCCGACATCACGCCCCGTTTCCCGACCGCCTTTGCCGCTCGCTCGCCGGCCTGTTCACCCACTGCCGCGCCGGTCCGCGCCGCGCATCAGGCCGTCGCCCGAGCCGCCTCGTCCTGCGCGGCCGCCCTGGCCGCCAGCGGCCGACCGGCCCGACTCACGCCGGAACTGCCGTGCTACGCCTATTCCCCCTGGACGCGCTTCCCGGTGATCGGTCCGGCGCTGACGGTGCTGATCGCGATCGTCTCGGCGCTTGCGCTGGTCTCGAACGCCAACGCCTTCAACGACGTCAATGCCGAATTGCAGATCACGCGCGCGAGCAGCGGCTGGCCAAGCAGGAGGCGCAGCAGCAGGCCCGCGCGCAGGCCGAGCGCCAGGCCTTGCTGGTCGCGGCGGGCAATGACCGCGCGACGGCGGTGACGGGGACCGCCCGGGCGCTGCCCGTCGCGGACCGGACGGACGACGCGAAGCCCGGACGCGGCCGGTGAGGCCGGGCGCAGCGGGATTGACCTCCGCCGGCCTGCCGTGAGCGGCAACGGCAATGCAAACGGCGCCTCGTCGGCGCCCGTTTGCTGTGGAGCGGGGCCGTCGCGGCCCGCATCCGTCAAAGCGTCAAACGCGTCAAACCCGGTTCAGCGACATGCCCGCGGTGCTGCGCAGCCGCTCGATCAGCCGGGTGGCGATCTGGTGCAGCGGCAGCACCTCGTCGGCGGCGCCGGCGTTGATCGCCAGCACCGCCGCCTTCGCGTAGCCGTAGCGCTCGGCGATGGCCTTCATCATCAGCGCGTCGGTGATGACGACGCCGTCGTAGCCGTATTCGTCGCGCAGGATGCCGCCCAGCAGCGTCCTGGAGAGCGTCGCCGGGTACAGCGGATCGATCTTCGGATAGACGATGTGCGCCGTCATGATCGACGGTGCCAGGTCGCGCAGCGCCTGGAAGGGCTTGAGCTCGAGCGCGTCGAGCTCGGCGCGCGACTTGTCCACCGTCGGCAGGTCCAGGTGGGAATCGACATGCGTGTCGCCATGGCCCGGGAAGTGCTTGATGCAGCAGGCCACGCCCGCGGCCATCGAGCCCTTCATCCAGGCGCCGGCCAGGCGGGTGACGGTGTCCGCGGTCTCGCCGAAGCTGCGCTCGGCGATCACCGGATTGGCCGGGTTGTTGTTGATGTCGGTGACCGGCGCGAAGTTCCAGTTGATGCCGATGCCGCGCAGCCCGCGCGCGACCGCGGCGCCGACCTGTTCGGCCAGCCCCTCGTCGCCCGCCGCGCCCAGCGCCATCGCCGACGGCGGCTGCGGCAGGAAGGTGGCGCGCACCACGGACCCGCCCTCCTGGTCCAGGCCGATCAGCGCGTCCGGGCCCATGGCCTCGCGCAGATCTCGGGTCAGCTGCCGGACCTCGGCCTCGGTGCCCAGGTTCTTGCGGAACAGGCAGACCGCGCGGATCCGGTTGTCGCGCAGGAAGGCGGCGGTGGCCGCATCCAGGCGCTTGCCTTGGATGTCCACCATCACCAGCCGGCCCGGATGGAATGCTGTCTCGCTCATATCGTTCTCTTGCTGCCGGAAATCAATGCGAAATCCATGCGGGCCCCTCAGCGGGACCCGTGCGGGATCAATGCGTCTTCGTGACCTTGGCCAGATGGCGCGGCTGGTCGGGGTTCAGTCCCCGCGCCTGGGCCAGCGCCTCGACCATCGGATAGAAGCTCTGCACCGCGGCGATCGGATCGAGGTCCTCGTTGCCGGTGCAGGTCAGCGGCAGCTCGGCGCCCGGCGTGCCTTCCGGCGCCGCCAGCAGCACGCGCGCGCCTTGGAGAAACGCATGACCGATCAGCAGACCCCTGACGCCAAGCTCACCGACCTGCAGACGGTGAAGGTCGACATGGCCGACCTGAAATCGCAGTTCTCCGTCTTGCGCGGAGAGATGAAGCAGGACATCGCCGCGGTCCGCGGCGAAGTGGCCGTTCTGCGCGGGGAGATGAAGCAGGAGATCGCCACGGTACGCGGAGAGGTGTCCGTCCTGCGCGCCGAATTGAAGCAGGAGATCACCGCCGTGCGTGCGGAGATGCGGCAGGAGATCGCCGCGGTGCGGGGCGACATGTCGCAGCTGCGCGGCGAGGTCAAGCACGAGCTGGCCAGCACCAGGACCGAGTTGATCCGGTGGATGGTCGCCGGCCAGCTGACCACGGTGACGGTGCTGGGCTCGCTGATCTTCGGCGTGATGCGCTACTTGATGCGGTGACGCTCAATGGCGTCCGGTGGCGCGGGGTGGAGCGCCAGCGCACGCGATGACGCCCGATGACGTCGATCGTCGGCCAAGAAAAAACCCCGCCAGCTGACGCTGACGGGGTTGTTCTGGTGGGCGGTGCAGGGTTCGAACCTGCGACCCCTGCCGTGTGAAGGCAGTGCTCTACCGCTGAGCTAACCGCCCGGTATTCGGACCGGGTTGCCGGCTGGGTTGCCGGATTTCGCTGGACATCAAGACGTGGTGGGCGGTGCAGGGTTCGAACCTGCGACCCCTGCCGTGTGAAGGCAGTGCTCTACCGCTGAGCTAACCGCCCGGTCTTGTCTTCCTCGACCGCTGCTTGCGCCGCTGCCGGGGATGTCCGGGAAAGTCGAAGATTATGCCATGAGTTTTTGACCCGATTCAAGAACTCCTCCGGAAATTCTGCCGGGCGGCGCGAGCCGCAGTCGCGGTCAGGCCGTCGCCGGCACCTGCCAGATGCGCTTGCCGCCGCTGGCCTTGTCCAGGTCGGCCAGCACCTTGTCGTGCAGCGCCAGTTCTTCCGGCGTCGGCACGATGACGGGTAGCTCGAACGCGCTGAAGTCGATCGCCGCGACCACCAGCTCGCCGCCCTGGCCCGGCGACGACGAGGCGCTGTCGTCGATGACCAGCGAATCCTGGCCGCGCGTCAGCCGGATGTAGACCTCCGCCAGCAGCTCCGCGTCCTTCACCGCGCCGTGCAGGCCGCGGTTGCTGTTGTCGACCTCCAGCCGCCGGCACAAGGCATCCAGCGAGTTGGCCTTGCCCGGGAACATGTCCCGCGCCATCAGCAGCGTGTCCAGCACGTTGTCGACGCACTCGTGCAGCGGCGCCCGGCCGCAGCGCTTGAGCTCGGCGTTGATGAAGCCCACGTCGAAGGCCGCGTTGTGGGCGACCAGCTCCGCGCCCTCGATGAACGCGAGGAATTCATCGACGATCTGCGCGAACTTGGGCTTGTCGGCGAGGAACTCGCTGCTCAGCCCGTGGACGCGGAACGCCTCCTCGGGCATGTCGCGCTCGGGGTTCAGATAGAAGTGCAGATGACGTCCCGTCAGCTGACGGTTCACCATCTCCACCAGGCCGATGTCGACGACGCGGTCGCCCGATTCGGGATTCAGGCCGGTGGTTTCGGTATCGAAGAAGATCTGACGCATGTCTCGGAGTCTCGTGTGCGGATCGCCGGCGGCACTGGGTCCGCGCGGCGCTCAGTGCGCCGGGGCCACGCCCCGCCGCGCCTGCCGGCGGTAGGCCCAGACCATCATCAGCGCGCCGCCGACGATCATCGGCACGCTCAGCCACTGGCCCTGGCTCCAGCCGAAGGCGCGCAGGCCCAGGAAGGCATCCGGTTCGCGGAAGTACTCGGCCGTGAAGCGCGCGATGCCATAACCGAGCAGGAACAGGCCGGACACCGCCGCCATCGGCCGCGGCTTGCGCGCGAACAGCCACAGCACGATGAACAGCAGCACGCCCTCGCCCAGGAACTGGTAGATCTGCGACGGGTGGCGTGGAATGCCGCCGTCGTTGGCCTGCGGGAAGACCATTGCCCAGGGCAGGCCGGGATCGGCCGCGCGGCCCCACAGCTCGCCGTTGATGAAGTTGCCCAGCCGGCCCGCGGCCAGCCCCGTCGGCACGCAGGGCGCGACGACGTCCCCGACCTCGAGGAAATGGAACCCGCGCCGCCACGCGAAGAGCGCCAGCGCGATCAGCACGCCCAGCAGTCCACCGTGGAAGGACATGCCGCCCTGCCACACCGCCAGGATCTCGCCCGGATGGCTCAGGTAGTAGGCGGGCTTGTAGAAGAACACGTAACCCAGCCGGCCGCCCAGCACCACGCCCAGCACGCCGTAGAACAGCAGGTCGTCGACGTCGCGGCGGGTCCAGCCGCGGGCGGCGTTCCAGGGGCGGGCGACCACGCGGTTGCCCAGCCACAGGAACAGGCCGAACGCCGCCAGGTACATCAGGCCGTACCAGTGGATGGGCCACTTCCAGAGATGGAAGGCCACCGCGTCGAACTGGGGATGCACCAACATGAGAGAGCTCTACTGCGCCGCAAAGGCGCGAATCATAAGGGCCGGGCAGCGACGGCCCGCTCAGCCGCCCAGCGCGGCGAGCTGCTTGCGGCAGTCCTCGATGTCGCCATTGCTGCCGCGGCGGTTGTCGACGCAGCGCTGCAAGGCCGTGCGCGCGGCCGCCTTGTCGCCCTTGGCCGCCAGCGTCGCCCCCAGCCGGCGATCCAGCCCCAGCTGCTCGGCGCCCTGCAAGCCTCGGGCGCGTTCGAACGCGGCCACCGCCTTGTCGTACTGCCCCAGCGCGTCGTAGGCCCGGCCCAGGCCGTAGGCGCCCATCGCCTGGGTGGGCTGGTTCCGGAGCAGTTCCTCGAACCAGGGCACCGCCCTGTCCTTCTGCTCGCTGAACATCAGGTTGCGGCCGTAGTCGCTCCACAGCACGCGCAGCTCGAGCAGCAGCTCGGGTCGCTGCGTGCGCACCGCGCGCAGCGCCTTCTCCATCGCCGGCCAGTCCTTCTTCGACGCCGCCACCCGCGCGCGCATCAGGCTCAGCTGCGCCGGGTCCTTCACGTCCTGCTCCAGCGCGCGCGCCTTGGACTCGCCGCCGCCGATGAAGCCGGGCAGCGCCAGGTAGTACTGCTGCAGCGCGCTGCGCGGCTCGGGCGCGTCCGGCATCAAGGCCATCGCGCGCTGCGCCAGCTCGCTGACGCGTCCCAGCGAGCCCAGCGCCTTGAACTTGCTGCCGCCGCGCGCCTGCATCACCAGCGCGAGTGCCAGTGCGTAATGGCAGGCGCCCTCGTTGGGGGTGCGCTGCACGCATTGCTCCAGCCGCTGGATGTTCTGCTTCAGCACGCTGCCGTCGACCAGGTCCAGTTGCGCGAGCGCCAGAGCGGCCACCGCCTGCGGATCGTCCGGATCGGCCTTCCCCCGCTGCGCGGCGAGTTTCTCCAGGTCGTCCGCCCGCCCGGCGTCGAGCAGCGTCTGCAGTTCATGGTCCTTGAAGACGGCCGCCTGGGCCGGCGTCGCGAAGGCCACGCTCATCAGCATCGAGAAGCCGGTGATGAGGCAGATCGCACCGACCACCCGGCGCAGCAGGCCGCGGCGGTCGCCATCGTCATTCTTGCGGGGAGCTTTCACGGGGGAGATCCTTTCATCGGCGCATGGTCGCAGAACTCGGCCGGACGTGCATGCCCCGTGCCGAACGCCGCTTCGCCTTCGCCGCCGGCCCCGCCAGGCCGTACCTGCTTCTGGCTGGCGGCCGCAGGCAGGGTCATGCCTTGACTTTCACCTGACGCCGGACATGGTCGACGAAGCGCCGCACCACCGGCGAGGCGTCCGGTCGCCAGATGAGGCTGGTGTCGCAGGCGGGCACGCGGGCCGAGGGCCACGGCCGGTAGCGCACGCCCGGCCGCTGCAGCGCGCACACCGATCGCGGCACCCAGGCCACGCCCATGCCGGCGGACACCAGGTTGACGATGGTCTGCATCTGGATGGCCTCCTGGGCGATCTGCGGCGTGGCGCCGTGGGCGCGGTAGAAGCCCAGCAGCGCATCGAACAGCGAGGGCGCGATCTCGCGCGGGAACACCACCAGCGGCTCGCGCAGGACTTCCTCCAGCGCAGGGGCCGCCTTGCGCCGGCCGGCCAGCCCCCAGTCCTGCGCATGGGCCAGGACCAGCGGCTCCGTCGACACGATCAGGCGCTCGAAGCCGGCCGGCTCCGCCCCCGGCGCGTGGATCACGAAGCCGGCATCGAGTTCGCCGGACTCGAAACCCCGCAGCTGGACATCCAGCGTCGCCTCGCGCAGCGCGAGCTGCACCTGGGGCAGCGCCTCGCGGAACAGCCGCAGCCAGCGCGGCATGTCGCCGTAACCGACGGTCGACACGAAACCCAGGCTCAGCCGTCCGGCCTCGCCGCTGGCCGCCGCCCGAACCCGCACCGGCACCTGGTCGGCCTGCTCCACCAGCC
>NZ_VOSR01000496.1:0-9710 GCF_007997345.1 Mitsuaria sp. TWR114 | reverse complement strand
GCGCTGGCCTGGCTGCTGTACGGGGTCACGCAGAGCGACCGGCCCTTGCCGCCGCGGCCGCCGGAACCACCGCCGGGCGGGCGCTCTGAAGGACAAGCAGGTCGTGACGAAACGCACGAACGGCCGGTCGGTGGAAACCCTGAAACTACAATCCCGCGATGAGCTCCACCAGCTACTACCAACGCCACATCTTCTTCTGCCTGAACCAGCGCGAGGGCGAGAACGCCTGCCTGCAGCACGATGCGCAGGCCGCCTTCGACCACTGCAAGCAGCGGGTGAAAGCGGAGAAGCTCGCCGGCAAGGGCGGCGTGCGCGTGAACAAGGCCGGCTGCCTGGACCGCTGCGCCGGGGGGCCGGTGGCGGTGGTGTACCCGGACGCGGTCTGGTACTCCTTCGTCGACAACAGCGACATCGACGAGATCGTCGAGCGCCATCTCAAGCACGGCGAAGTCGTCGAGCGCCTGGTGCTCGACGATTCGGTCGGCCGCTGAGCGGGAGCCCGACTCGATGAATGCACAGACCCAGCGCCGGCAGATCGCCGGCCCGGCCGGCGAGATCGAATGCGCCGTCGACGAACCCGCGGTCGACGCCGGTCCGCTGCGCGGCGTGGTGGTGATCTGCCATCCCAATCCGACGCAGGGCGGCACGATGGACAACAAGGTGGTGCAGACGATCGCCCGCGCCTTCGTGCACCTGGGCTATCGCACCGTGCGCTTCAACTTCCGCGGCATCGGCAAGTCGCAGGGCGTCTGGGACGAAGGTCGGGGCGAGGTCGACGATGCACTGGCCGTGATCGCCGCCTTCCGCGACGCGGCGCTGCCGCTGGCGCTGGCCGGTTTCTCGTTCGGCGGCTTCGTCGCGTCGCAGGCGGCGCTCCAGCTCGAGCAGCCGGCCGAGCGCCTGCTGCTGGTCGGTCCGGCCGCCAGCCGCTTCGGCGTCGCGACGGTGCCGGCCGATACCGTCGTGATCCACGGCGAACAGGACGATGTGGTGCCGCTGAGCGCGGTGCTGGACTGGGCACGCCCGCAGGCGCTGCCGGTCATCGTGGTGCCCGGCGTCGGGCATTTCTTCCATGGGCAGTTGCCGCTGCTCAAGAACCTCGTGCTGCGCAGCTGGCATGCCGTCGGCGAAGCGCGCGCCTAAGGATTTCCCTCGAATGAAACGCTTCCTCGCTTCCCTGGCCCTCGGCGTGGGCCTGTCCAGCTTCCTGATGGTGACCGGCGCGTCCGCGCAGGCGCCGACGCCGCCCGAGATCGCGGCCCGCAACTTCGTCCTGCTGGACCTGACCACGAACCAGACGCTCGCCGAGCGCGACGCCGACACCCCGCAGGATCCCGCCTCGCTGACCAAGCTGATGACGGCCTACATCGTCTTCGACGCGCTCAAGGCCAAGCGCCTGACGCTGGAGCAGACGCTGACCGTCTCCAAGCGCGCCTGGGACGAGCGCAAGGGGGACCCCTCGCTGATGTTCATCGACACCACGATGACGCCCAAGGTCGACGAGCTGATCCGCGGGATGATCATCCAGTCGGGCAACGACGCTTCGGTCGCGCTGGCCGAGGGCGTGGGCGGCACCGTCGAGCAGTTCGTCGCGATGATGAACAAGCAGGCGCAGGCCTGGGGCCTGAAGAACACCTCGTTCAAGAACGTCACCGGCATCACCGAGCCTGGCCACAAGACGAGCGCGCGCGACATCGCGGTCATCTTCTCGCACGTCATCCAGGACTTCCCGCAGTACTACGCCGAGTACTACTCCAAGCGCGAGTACACCTTCAACAAGATCAAGCAGTCCAACCGCAACATGCTGCTGGGCCGCGACCCGTCGGTGGACGGCGGCAAGACCGGCTACACCGATGCCGCCGGCTACTGCCTGGCGGCCAGCGCCCAGCGCGACGTGCCCAACGGCAAGCGCCGCCTGCTGAGCGTGGTGATGGGCGCCGCCTCCAAGGAAGCCCGCGCGACCGAGAGCCAGAAGCTGCTGAACTGGGGCTACGCCGCCTTCGACGCGGTGCGCCTGTTCGAGAAGAACCAGCCCATCACCACCGTGAAGGTGTGGAAGGGCGCGGTGCCGGAAGCCAAGCTGGGCGCGGCGGACGCGGTGTTCGTGGCGGTGCCGCGCGGCGAGGGCGGCAAGCTCAAGACCGACATCCAGCGCACCGATCCGCTGGTCGCGCCGCTGGGCCTGAACCAGCGCGTGGGCACGCTGAAGGTGACGACCTCGGGCGGCGCGCCGGTGGCCGAAGTGCCGCTGGTCGTGCAGCACGAGGTGCCGCTGGCCGGCATCTTCGGCCGCGCCTGGGACGCGATCCGTCTCTGGATCAAGTAAGCCGCGCCTGAGATCCTGGCCGGCCAAGGCCCCTCGCTTGCCGGGGTTGGCGGGCCGGGCCGGCGGCGTACAGTCGACGGCTTGGGCCTGACCACTTGCGGGAGCCACCGATGACGATGCCCTGGGCCGACCTGCCCTGCTACCTCAACGGCCATCTCGGTCGGCTCGGCGATGCCCGGGTGCCGGTGATGGATCGCGGCTTTCTGTTCGGCGATGGCGTCTACGAGGCCATCCCGGTCTACGGCCGGCGCCTGTTCCGGGTCGACGACCACCTCGACCGCCTCGGACGCAGCCTGAAGGCGCTGCGGATCGAGGATCCGTATGAACGCGAGGCCTGGCTCGACCTGCTTCGCAGCCTGGTGGCGCACCTGCCGGAGGTCGAGGACCAGTCGATCTACCTGCAGGTCACGCGCGGCGTCGCGGCGCGCGGCCATGCGATGCCCAAGGACCTGGAGCCGACGGTGCTCGCGTACACGCAGCCGATGCATGCGCTGACGCCGGAGCAGCGCCACCAGGGATTGAGTTGCGTGACGGCGCGCGACTTCCGCTGGCAGCGCGGCGACATCAAGAGCATCTCGCTGCTGGGCAACGTGCTGGCGCGGCAGGTGGCGGCGGACCAGGGCGCCGACGAGACGCTGCTGATCCGCGACGGCTGCCTGACCGAAGGTTCCAGCAGCAACGTCTGGATCGTGCGCGACGGCGCGCTGCTGACGCCGCCGCCGGGCGAGGCCCTGCTGGAGGGCGTGCGCGTGCGGCTGCTGCAGGAGCTGTGCGAGGAACTCGGCATCGCCTGCAACCTGCGGCCGATCGCGGAGACCGAGCTGCCCACCGCGGACGAGATCCTGCTGACCTCGGCCAGCAAGGAGGTGGCCCCGGTCACGCGGCTGGACCGCGAGCCGGTCGGCCACGGCGCGCTGCGCGGCAAGCCGGGGCCGGTCTACGCGAAGCTTTATGAGGCGTACCAGCGGGCCAAGCGCTTGCAAAGCCTCTGAGCATCCCCATTTGGATTCCCCATCATGACCTCGTTCACCAACGCCCCGATCCCGCCCGAGCAGTCGCTCATCGAATACCCGTCGCGTTTCCCCATCAAGGTGATGGGCGCGCATGTGGACGGCTTCGTCGAGGCGATCGTGAGCGTCGCCCGGCAGTTCGACCCGGGCTTCGACGCGTCCACCGTCGAGCAGCGCCCGAGCAAGGGCGGCAACTACCTGGGCCTCACCATCACCGTCACCGCGACCAGCCGCGAACAGCTCGACGAGCTCTATCGCACGCTGACCACGCACCCCATGGTGAAAGTGGTTCTCTGACGCCCTGAGCTGCGATCAGACCGTGCCGGCGTCCGCGGCCAGCGCGTCGTCGACGGCCTTGAGCTTGTAGGGCGCGGCCTCGTCGCCGTTGCGGGCGGCGATGTCGTACCAGTAGCGCGCCAGGCGCAGGTCGCGCTCGACGCCCAGGCCCGATTCATACATCGACGCGATCAGGTACTGCGCGCCCACATCGCCGCCCTTGGCCGCCTCGCGGTACCACTGCGCGGCCTGCGCGAAATCCTTCGCCGCGCCACGGCCCAGGTAGAACGCCGTGGCCACCGCGACCTGCGCATCGACGCTGCCGTGTTCCGCCGCCTTCAGGTACCAGGACTGGGCCTGGACCAGATCGGGACGCCCATCCTCGCCCTGCTCGTGGAACTGGCCCAGCGCCAGCTCGGCGCGCACCAGGCCCCGGCCGGCGGCGCGCACGAGCAGCGAGCGCGCGAAGCGGGGATCCGGTTTCGGCACTTCGGACCTCAGATGCATCATCGCGAGGTTGTAGTCCCCGAGCGCGAGGCCTTGCTGCGAGAGCTGCCGGAACTGGCGCTCGGCGGCGGGCAGGTCGCCGCGCTCGTAGGTGGCGAGCGCCTGTTCGAGCGTCACGCGCACGGCCGGCGCGGAGGCCGCCACGGCGGGCAGCGCAAGTCCGAGGGCGATCGCCGCGGCGGCGAAGCGCATGAGGTGGCGCGACATGGCGCACTCCTGGATGTCCCGATGCGGCCGATGCTAGGTCCATCGCGGCTAGCATGCCGGCATGCTGATCAAGACCCTGGGCCGCGTCGACTATGCGGCCACGCTGGATGCCATGCGCGCCTTCACCGACGCGCGCGGTCCGGAGACGCCGGACGAGCTCTGGCTCTGCGAATTCGATCCCGTCTACACGCAGGGCCTGGCCGGCCAGGCCGACCACGTGCTCGACGCCCAGGGCATCCCCGTCGTGCAGACCAATCGCGGCGGCCAGGTCACGTACCACGGCCCGGGACAGGTGGTCGCCTATCCGCTGGTCGACCTCAAGCGGCTGGGCATCTTCGTCAAGGAATACGTCTTCCGCCTCGAAACCGCCGTCATCCAGACGCTGGACGGCTTTGGCGTGACCGGCCACCGCGTGGCCGGCGCCCCCGGCATCTACGTGCGGCTGGACGACCCCGGGGCGCATGCCGCCCTGACCGGACCGGCCGATCCGGCCGACCCGTTCCGGGGGCTGGGCAAGGTCGCGGCGCTGGGCATCAAGATCAGCCGGCACTGCACGTACCACGGCGTCGCGCTCAACGTGGCGATGGACCTGAAGCCCTTCCTGGGCATCAATCCGTGCGGGTACGCAGGGCTCCAGACGGTGGACCTCGGTACACTCGGGGTTTTCACGGACTGGGCCACGGTGGCCCAGCGGTTCGCTGAACGGCTCGCCGCGCAGCTGGAACCCTGAGGCTCGAACCCGGAACCGAAAGAGCGCCTGATGGCAACCGAGAACGTCACCCACGAAGCCAAGAGCGCGTCCGACTACGACGCGACTGCCAAGCAGAAGGCGCAAGCCAAGACGGCGCGGATCCCGATCAAGATCATCCCGGCCGAGCAGCTGAAGAAGCCGGACTGGATCCGGGTGAAGGCCGGCAGCCCGTCGACCCGCTTCTACGAGATCAAGCAGATCCTGCGCGAGCACAAGCTGCACACGGTCTGCGAGGAAGCCTCCTGCCCCAACATCGGCGAGTGCTTCGGCAAGGGCACGGCGACCTTCATGATCATGGGCGACAAGTGCACGCGGCGCTGCCCGTTCTGCGACGTCGGCCACGGCCGGCCGGATCCGCTGGACGTCGACGAGCCGCTGAACCTGGCCAAGACGATCGCGGCGCTGAAGCTGAATTACGTGGTGATCACCAGCGTGGACCGCGACGACCTGCGCGACGGCGGTGCCGGCCATTTCGCCGAATGCATCCGCAAGGTGCGCGAGCTCAGCCCCACGACGCAGATCGAGGTGCTGGTGCCCGACTTCCGCGGCCGCATGGACCGCGCGCTGGACATCCTGAAGGCGGCGCCGCCGGACGTGATGAACCACAACCTGGAAACCGCCCCGCGCCTGTACAAGGAAGCGCGTCCGGGCTCGGACTACCAGTTCAGCCTGAACCTGCTCAAGCGCTTCAAGGAAGCGGTGCCGGGCGTGCCGACCAAGAGCGGCATCATGGTGGGCCTGGGCGAGACCGACGAGGAGATCCTCCAGGTCATGCGCGACATGCGCGCCCACGACATCGACATGATCACGATCGGCCAGTACCTGGCGCCGTCGGGCCACCACCTGCCGGTGCGCCGCTACGTGCATCCGGACACGTTCAAGATGTTCGAGGAAGAGGCCTACAAGATGGGCTTCACGCACGCGGCCGTCGGCGCGATGGTGCGCTCCAGCTACCACGCCGACCAGCAGGCCCACGCCGCGCTGGAGAAGGCCGAAGCGGAGAAGGCCTCGGCAGCTTGAGTTGGTGAGGCCGCGCGCGGCTGACGCGCCGAACGAATGACGGCTCCTTCGGGAGCCGTCGTCCGTTGCGACGTCGAACCCAGAATTCAGGTGGCGGGAATCTGCAGCCTTTCGAAGAAGGCACGGTTGCGCTTCTTCGCATCGTTGAGCACCTTGTCGTAGGACACGATCTCGATGTAGCAGCCCTGGCTCTGGTGGTACTTGAAGTAGCCCTCGTTGTCAGGCGTCCGCACGAAGTCGTGGTCTTCCGCGATGGCGCGCATGCGGGGCGTGAGGCTGCACAGGATGTAGGCGTAGAAGGGGATCGCGCCGACGTTGATGGTTTTCAGGTCGCGGTCCTTGGCCTGGCCCTCCTTGATCTTGCGGACATAGCGCAGGACCTGCTCGACCGGGTTCTCCTCCCGGGCGGGGTACTCGTTACGTTCGGGACGCTTGAACTCGACGATGACGACCGACTGGTACGGGCTCTTGGTGTCGGCGAAGGCCCGCGGGGTGTTGAACACCACGAGATCCGGTTCATCGCGGTCCGCCACGGCGATGGGCGTCAGCCGGCTCATCGGCAGGTCCGACGCCAGGTGCGTGTGATACGCGAGCCGTTCATCGACGACCCACAGGTTCTGCCTCGTGAAGTCCACTTCATCCGACGTCGTCCGCATTGGAAAGATCAGGCCGTGGATGAGGTCCTCGCGCGCGTAGGCGCCGGAGTCCTGGATCTTCAACGCGCCCTCGAGCATCTCCAGGATCGTGCGGCGGTGCACGACGTAGCGCGCCAGCGCCGCCTTCCCGAGCTCGTTCTCCTCGTCCAGGTATTGCCGGTAGAGCGCTGCGTACTCACTCGACCCGGTTGCGGAGTCCAAGGGCATTGACTGGATGCTGGCCGCTCGTTGGCGATGCTCGAGTTCAATGTCCTTCTGGATCTTGAACAGCTCGATGTCCAACTGCTCCTTGCCCAGGTCGGCGGGAATGGTGGACAGGCGCTCGCGGTACTGCGGGCGCAACTGGATCCGGTATTGCGGCGCGTGTTGGGTGATGTAGGTCTCGACGGCGTGATACCGCTCGAGATCCTCGGCCCTCGTCGGTGGGGGCAGGGCGCCGCGCACGGCCGCCCTCGCTGCGGGATCGATCTGCATGCCTGTTCCTTTCGCGGACGTCCGCCGCGGTCAGTCTCACGGGCGTCAAGGCGCCCAATGAGAGGCATGCTAGGAGCGCTCAATTCCGACTGATTTCAAGGGTCAGTCGCCTTGTTGCGCAGCGAAGACAACCGGACCACCCGCCCACTTGGGGGACGCCGCAGGCCGCCTCACGCAGCCTCGGGTCGCCTCACGCCGGCGTCCACCGCCCCGCCACGTTCTTCAGCAGCAGGCTGATCGCCGCCAGTTGCCGGTTGCGCACCGACAGCAGCGACGCCTCCGCGTTGAAGGCGCTGTTCTGCGCCGTCGTGACGTCCAGGAAGGACACCGTGCCCGCGCGGTACTGGTCCGTCACCAGTTCCAGGTTGCGCTGCGCTGATGCCAGCGCCTCCTGCTGCAGCCGCGCTTCTTCACGCAGGTGGTCGGCCAGGATCAGGTTGTCCTCGACCTCCTGCAGCGCCGTCAGCACCGTCTGCCGGTAGGTCGAGGTCGCGACCTCCGCGCTGGTGCGGGCCTGCGCGCTCGCCAGCTTGCGCTGGCGCCGTCGAAGATCGCCTGCGCCAGCGACGGGCCGAGCGACCAGAACAGGTTGGGCGCCGACAGCAGCTTGCTGAGCGTGCTGCTTCGGTAGCCGCCGCTGCCCGACAAGGTCAGCGACGGGAAGTAGGCCGCGTCCGCCACGCCGATCTGCGCATACGCCGAGGCCACCCGCCGCTGCGCCGCTGCGATGTCGGGCCGGCGCTCGAGCAGCTGCGACGGCAGCATCATCGGGACCTCCGGCGGCGTGGGCAGCGCGGCATTCTTCGCGAGCTCCAGCGCCGACGGCGGCAGACCGAGCAGCACCGCGATCGCATGCGCCAGCTGGGCGCGCGTGGACCGCGTCTCCAGCAGCTGCGCCTGCGCCGAGCGCAGCTGCGTCTGCGCCTGCAGCACGTCGCTGCGCGCGGCCACGCCGCTCTGGTAACGCGCCTGCGTCAGGTCCAGGAAACGCTGGTAGGCCTGCACGCTGCGGTCGTACAGCGCTTCCTGCGCCTCCGCCGTGCGCAGCGAGAAATAGCTCTGCGCCAGCGTCGCCTGCGCGCTCAGCCGCGCCGCCGCCAGGTCGTCCGCGGTGGCCTGCAGCGTCGCGCCCGCGCCCTCGCTGGCCAGCCGCAGCCGGCCCCACAGGTCCGGCTCCCAGCTCGCGTTGAGCGAGGCCTGCACGCTGTTGGTCGGCCGCGGTTGATCGTCCCGTTGGTGACGTTGCCATCCGGGCTCGCGCTGCGCGTGCCCGACACGCCGACCGACAGCGTCGGCAGCAGCGCCGAACGGCTCGCCTCCAGCGCCGCGCGCGCGCCGGCCAGCTGCGCCACGGCGGCCTTCAGGTTCTCGTTGCCGATCACCAGGCGGCGCTGCAGGTCGTTCAGCACGGGGTCGTCGAACAGCGTCCACCACTGCTCCGGGACCGGCTCGGCGGTGGCGGGCCGGGCCTGCTTCCAGAGCCCGTCCTCCTTGTACTGCGCCGGCGCCGTCACCGGCGCGGGCGGATCGACGCGCGTCACCGCGCAGCCGCTCAGCAGTGCGACAAGCACCGCCGCCGCCACGGCCGGCAGCGAGGGACGGAGGAATGAAGTCGAGGTCATCGAGGTCATCGGGGTCGGCATGTCTCAGCCCTGCAGGGTCGGAGCCGCGGGCGGCTCGGGAGTCGTCGGGGGCGCCTCGTGCGGCGGCCGCGCGGCGCTGGCGGCGCGTTTCGCCGCGCGGCGCCGCATCACGCGCTGGCGCAGCCTTTCCATCATCACGAACACGACCGGCGTCGTGTACAGCGTCAACAGCTGGCTCAGGATCAGGCCGCCGACGATCGCGATGCCCAGCGGCTGGCGCAGCTCGGCGCCATCGCCGCTGCCGATGGCCAGCGGCACCGCGCCGAAGATCGCCGCGAAGGTCGTCATCAGGATGGGCCGCAGCCGCAGCTTGGCCGCGCGGAAGATCGCCGCGCCCGCCGTCAGGTGAGCGCTCGTGCGCTGCCGCGCGATGGCGAAGTCGATCATCATGATCGCGTTCTTCTTCACGATGCCGATCAGCAGGATCACGCCGATCAAGGCAATGATCGAGAACTCGGTGTTGAACATCATCAGCGCCAGCAGCGCGCCCACGCCCGCCGACGGCAGCGTCGACAGGATGGTCACGGGATGCACCAGGCTCTCGTAGAGCATGCCCAGCACCAGGTAGATCGCGATGATGGCCGCGCCGATCAGGATGGGCTGCGACTTCAGCGCATCCTGGAACGCGTTGGCCGTGCCCGCGAAGGTGCCCCGCACCGACACCGGGATGCCCAGCTCCGCCATCGCGTTGTTGATCGCGTCGGTCGCCTGCGACAGCGACACGCCCTCGGGCAGGTTGAAGCTGATCGTCGAGGCCGGCGTGCCGCTCTGGTGGTTCACCGACAGCGGCGTGTTGGTGGTCTCGAAGCGGCTGAACGCTGACAGCGGCACCTGCGCGCC
>NZ_VOSR01000495.1:0-584 GCF_007997345.1 Mitsuaria sp. TWR114 | reverse complement strand
CGCCTCGCTGACCAAGCTGATGACGGCCATGGTGGTGCTGGACGCCAAGCAGGACATGAACGAGGAGATCCGCATCGACGATGCCGACGTCGACCGCCTCAAGCACAGCCGCTCGCGGGTGCGCGTCGGCGCGACCATGAGCCGGGAGGCGGCGCTGGAGCTGGCGCTGATCTCGTCCGAGAACCGCGCGGCTTCGGCGTTGGCGCGCCACTTCCCCGGCGGGCTGCCGGCCTACGAGGCGGCGGTCGCCGCCAAGATCCGGGCGCTGGGCCTGTCGCACACGGCGCTGGCCGATCCGACCGGCCTGTCGCCCCACAATACCTCGACGGCCGCCGAGGTCGCCCGCATCGCCGCCGCCGCGGCCCGCTATCCGGTGATCGCGCGCATCAGCAGCGACAAGTCCAGCGAGGTCGAGGTCAATGGCCGGCCGCGCGAGCTGCGCAACACCAACCACCTGGTCGGCGCCAAGGGCTGGGACATCCGCCTGTCCAAGACCGGCTACACCGAAGAAGCCGGCCGCTGCCTGGCGATGCGCATGAAGAGCGGCGGCCAGACCATCACCGTCGTGCTGCTCGACGCGGACG
>NZ_VOSR01000494.1:0-1390 GCF_007997345.1 Mitsuaria sp. TWR114 | reverse complement strand
TCGGCGAAGGCGCCGTGGACCAGCACGATGGTGGGCTTGGCGCCGGCGGGCGCTGCGTCCTTGGCGAGCGCGGGGCCGGCGGCCGTCAGCGCGACCGTGACGCCCAGCGCGGCGAAGGCGCCCAGCGCGGCCGAAGCGCAGGAGCGGAGGGAACGGGACGAAGATGAAGACATGGTGGCTGCCTCTGCAGGATCGGGTGGAGGTCGGCGGAACCCCTGTCCCGCCGCTGTCCGCCATCAGAGCAGCGCCGCCCTGCGCGGCAAATTGAACCTGCGGGCGCGCCGCCCCCTACCTGTGTATGGTCCGCGGACCGTGGACAACCCGGTTGCCGCTGGCCGCCGCCCTGCGTATCATGAGGCGATTCATGTAGTGCCCGCTACATGAAATCGCATTCAGGACATTCATGGCTCAGAAGAAGCAGACCCAGGCGGTGCGCGGCACCGGCGTGCGCGAGGCCGCCGCGCAGGCCACCCGCGACAGCATCCTCAAGGCGGCGACCAAGGTGTTCGCGCGCTATGGCTACGACGGCGGCAGCATCGAGAAGATCTCCAGCTCGGCCAAGACGCACGACCGGATGATCTATTACTACTTCGGCAGCAAGGAGGGCCTGTTCATCGCGGTGCTCGAGGGCATCTACGACCGCATGGACCGCGCCGAGGCCACCTGCGCGCCGGACACCGCCGACCCGGTCGCGGCGCTGAAGACGGTGATCCGCTTCAAGATCGACTACTACCGCCGCCACCCCGAGTTCGTCACGCTGCTCAACACCGAGAACCTGCACAAGGGCAAGCATGTGGCCAAGTCGGAGAAGGCGGTGGAGTACTCGTCCACCGCGGTCGACCTGATCCGCGACATCCTCGATGCCGGCGCCGCGCAAGGCCTGTTCCGCGCCGACCTGCGCCCGCGCGACGTCTACCTGCTGATCGTCTCGACGGCCTATTTCTTCACCTCCAACCGCCACACGCTGTCCGCCTTCCTGGGCGAATCGCTGGAGACGCCCGAGGCCGTCGCCGCCTGGGAGCGCTTCGTCACCGACAGCGTGCTGCGCGTCGTGCGCGCCGATGCGGCGTCGCTTCCGCTCACGGCCTGAACCGACGGCGCGATCGCGCCGCGCGTTCAGCGCAGCGCTCCATGGGCGCGCACGGGGATCGCGCTTTCCCGGATCGGGTACCCCGTTCGAGGTAGGACGTCGCCGTCGCGGTGGACATCGATGCCAGCGGGCGTTCGCGAGGCGCATCGCGACTTGTAGGATGAATTCATCCGGTCCGGCACGTGGCCCGTGCCCCCTGCGCGCGAGCGCCGCGCGTGCCAGGACGGGCGCCAGCCGACTGCCCCGATGACCTACTTCCGTCCCACCTCGCTGGAGGACGCGCTCGCCGCGCTGGCCGAG
>NZ_VOSR01000493.1:0-882 GCF_007997345.1 Mitsuaria sp. TWR114 | reverse complement strand
CAGCTGCTCGCCGTCGCCGGTGTCGACGCCCAGCATGGCCGCGCCGAACGAGCTGGTCACCACGCCGATCACGGTGGGCGCGCGGCTGACGTCGACCTGCATGCGGCGCAGGCGCTGTCTATCCTCCGGCTGCGCCAGGTCCAGCCCCGGCAGCACGAGGCAGAACTCCTCGCCGCCCAGCCGTCCCACCGCGTCGTAGGGCCGCACCGTCGCGGCGAGGCGGCCGGCGAAGTCCTTCAGCACCGCATCCCCGGCCGGATGGCCGTGGGTGTCGTTGACCTGCTTGAAGTGGTCGATGTCGACGATCGCGAGCGTCAGCGGCGTGCGCTCGCGGCGGGCCCGCACGACCTCGCGCTGGAGGATCTCCGTCAAGGCGCGCCGGTTCCAGAGCCCGGTCAGCGCGTCGCGGCTGGCCAGTTCCTCGAGCTGCGCGCGGGAGGCCTCCAGCTCGCGCGTGCGCTCGCCCACCAACTGTTCGAGCCGGGCCTGCTGGCTCCGCCATTGACGGCGCCGCCACAGGTGCCAGCCCTGCGACAGCCCCAGCAGCGCGACCAGCCCCAGCGCCGTCGCCCACGCCCGTCGCCACCAGGGCGGCTGCAGCGTGAAGCCGAAGCTCGTCGTCGCGGAGTACCGACCGGTCTCAGGATCCGCGAGCCGCACCTCCATCTGGATCGCCCCGGGCTCCAGGCCCGCCACGTCGATGTCGGGTGTCGCGACCGCGGTCCAGCCCTCGTCGCGTCCGACCTGGCGGTACTCGACGCGCACCCGGGGGTCGCTGAACTGCAGGGGCGCGACCCGCAGGTGGATCCGGTCCCGCGACCAGGCCAGCGTCTCGCCGTCCTGCATCGGCACCTGGCCGGCGCCGCGCGTCGCCGACATCAG